>JBGQIO010000054.1:0-18251 GCA_041498515.1 Anaerolineae bacterium | reverse complement strand
CCCCAGAGCGGCGAGTATTCATCCACGTGACCCGGATAGAGCTCCGTGAGTCGAAGGGGTTTTTCGGGGTTTTCAAGATCCTGTTCAACGATCGCAGTGACCTGCCAATCTCCCGCCCGCAAAGTCTCTCCCATCGTCTGCAGAAGATGCAGAGAGCAATGCACATCCTGGATGGCTGCCTGCAATCGCAAAGCGGTTTGCAAACGGGACCAATCGTCAGTCTGGTCGTCCATGCTGGGCGGATTGAGCTGCAGATAGATCCGGCGTACCGTCTGGTGATAAAGATATTCATAATCTGCAGGGACAGTAACTTCCGCGGCAACGCGATCGGTGGTCAGCCGCCGCTCGATCTTCTCCTGCGGCGGGATATAGATCGCGACCTCCCCTTCAACGACCGTCTGGCAGGCCAGCGCGAAGCCTTGTTCTACATCAGAGGGAGAGAGCCTGAGCGTGCTGCGTCGCCTGGCGCTGCCGCTTGTCACCTGCACCGCGCAGCGACCGCAGCGGCCCTGTCCGCCGCAGGGCTGATTGATCTCAATGCCACACAGATGCGCCGCGTCCGCCAGCATCGTTCCTGTGGGGATTTTGACACTGGCGCCTTTGTTATCTTCGGCGGTGAAGGTGACGAGGTGATCGGTCATTGGATGATCCGAGATAGACTTTTATTCGTCCGATCTGTGCATATCAGGAATGGATCCGGTCCATTCCTGAACTGTCAATTCAAGGCTTGTTTCATAAACGCGGGCAGATCCACGGCTTCGCGTGGGCCGACGCGGATTTCCCAATCGGAGAGTTCCTCTTCGAGTTCTCCGGAGAGCACGGCTACGTGACCAGGCAGGACAAGCCGTTTCCTGCTGACTTTATCCGCAACGTTGAATCCCTTAATGGCCTTGGCGATCCGTTCCGCGTCGAATTTGCCAGCCGCCCATGCCGTCAGCACGGACATCCCTTCTGCATCCGTTACGACCAACCAGGCGGACAGGCCAGAGCCTTCGACCTCGTTCGCCACCGCAAAGTAAGTGATGCTGAAATTGGTGGTTACCAGCACGGGGCTTTCGGGCTTTGGATTGTTGATCTCGTAGATTCCAGGTTGCACCTGGATTGGCTTCTGCGGGTCGGTGTAGATGTTCTCGCGCAGGACCAGCAATGGATAAAGTAATTCGGGCTTGAATTCGCTCAACACAACGAAACCCGCATATTTCGCAATCGCTTGCGCCGCAGCAATGCCCTCGTCTTTCGCGTCGCAGGGGAAGGCGATGAGGGGATATCCCAACGCACGGAAGTTGGCCTTGAGCGCCAGACGACGTGCCTGTGTCGAACGCGTCAGCCTATCGGACAAGGTCTTGCCTCCTAAATCGAGAACCAAATCCTCCACACCTTTGGCTTGAATCTTTTGAGTGAGGTCCGCGAGCACGTCGAAGGAGTCGGCTTTTACTACGAGGGCGGCTTTGGATTGTTTGGCAAGGTCGGCCATCGCCTCGTAATTGGACGCGTCAGCCGCGTACAGCAGGGGGGTCTCGCCACTGCAGGCTTGAAGGCCAGATGGAAGAGAGGCGGAGTCGCCGATCAAAATGAGCGGGCGTTTTGATACGCTACGAACCACTTTGACAGCCGCGCCTAAATCCGAATCTGCAACGAGCGCGAAGCCATCAATCGAGAAGTCCATGCCCACGTAGTTGACTTTATATGCGTCGGCCAGCGCAGCTTTTTTGGCGAGGTCAGGGTCGGAGGCGGTCAGGCGCACGAAGAGTCCGGGCTTGTTGAAGAAAGTTTTTTCGTGACGGAACATCACGACTTCGTTGCCCGCTTTGATATCGGTGCCTGCTTTAAGTGTGACGAGACGTATGGGCGGTGCGGCAGACTCGGCCAACTGCTTTTTAGACTCTTCGCTGACGTATGGGCAAGCGCTGAGTTCGATCTGTTTTGCGGCGAGTTTCATCGCGAAGGCGAGGCAGGTGGGAAAACTGCATTCTTTGCAATTGGTTTGGGGAAGTAACTTATAGATTTGAATACCTGAGAGTGCCATAGAGTTCTCCGTTGTCCGACATTCAGCTGTAGGTGTCGAGTATCGAATTGTGGAACATCGTTATGCAACCACTAGTTCTCCGATCGCTTCCTTCACTCGTGCAACCGATTCAGGATGCCGCAACACAACAATATCCGCGCCTGACTCGACCAGCGAAATTGCAGTAAGCGTTTCCCAATTGATCGCGCGGGACTTCCAGTCGCCCCATGACTCAGGCACGCCTTCGCCCACTTTGGCTTCTTTCGTCTTCCAGGCTTCAAAGCCGGGCGTGACGATCATCGGCTGCTGGGTCATCGCATCGCCTTGCAAGGCGGCCAGCCTCAAACGTTCCATGACCGAGTAACCATACTCAATGCCATAACCGAGCGCGCCGGTGGTCGGGTCCATGATGATCCGGTCTTTGGGCATGCCCATGTCGCTGATGAGGATGTTCAACTGTTTCGACAGATTCACATCCATAGGCGTGCGGGCCTGTACCAGATGGCCGTTCGCCATGGCGGTGGCGACAATCGTGCGGTAGTTTTTGTCCTCGCAGATACCGAGCACGAGCCGCTCGCCTTTCGCCGCTTCGGCAATGGCGACCAGCTGTTCGTTGTCTTTATCCGCCTGGCCCGGCCCCCAGACGATGAGCGGGAGTCCGCTGGCGGCCAAAACGGATTTGACGGCTTTGACCGCGTCTTCCGTGGAATCATCAACGGTCAGTGCCAGGACCAGGAGATCGGCTCCAGTTTCTTCGGCTTTCTTCGCCCATTGAGCGACGTCCGTCATGGATTCGCCCCAGGCCTCAACAAGCAACGGCGACCAATCATCGGGTTTGCGCGATTTGATCTCGATGGCGACCACGGGTTTGTTCGGCATGGGGGCTTCGAAGTGCAGGTAGGGCAAAGTCGTCGCCCCGCCGATGGTGATGCTTTTTGCGCGGGTACCCCCTTCTGCGCTGGTCGCGCCGATGGTGACGGTCCTGATGCTTCCAGGCCATTTGTCCTTTGGTATTTCGATGGGCATAGATCCTCCGATGTTCGTTAATCGTGAACCGGGATTTGGGAGTCGCGAGTCGGTTAAACCGATTTCTGGTTAACGACCGTAGGTGCAGGTGTTTCTCCTGCTCCCGATTCCCGTTATTTCAATCCGGCTTTTCTCCTGGCTTCATCTCGCTTTTCAATAAATGTTTGAATAGGCGATTTGCGCTCTGCCGCCAAACCCAAATCCTTCAACTCGCTATCATCCTGCGCGGCCATATGACGCAAGAGGTGACGGTACGAAATAAAGGCCGCGGGATAGATAATTCCAGCGGAGTTGTGCAGCATATATGCGGTTCGGATCCCCTTATCCTTCATCATCTGTGCGGCTGCCGCAAGTGGAAGTTCAGCGGGTAATTCCGGCACGCCTTCGCTCATGACGTCCTCGGCTTTGAGCGACTCAAGATCCTCCCTGCCATACGCTGCGACCAGTTCCTGCTCGCCGACCACGCCAACGCCATGACCTTCCGCATCCAGCACACACATCGCTTCCACGTGGTGCTCCAGCAGGAAGCGCGCTATATCCTTAATGGGGATATCCCATTTGCAAGTCGGGACGCCGACGGTCATCAGGTCACGGACGAGTTTTGTATCCATGTTAAAGGTCGAAAAGTTGAAAGTCAGGATAAAAACCTTACCCTTCAACCTCCCAACCTGAATATATTAGAAAATCGGATCCATTGCCATCGCAGGGTGATTGTGCGCTTCGAGCCAGGCAAGCAATTCATCAACGGAGGTCACATTCCTTTCATCGGCAATCTTGTTAAGCAAATCAGGATCGCCTTCGCGCTCGCAGACAGCTTTTAGTTCATCAGACATGGTCTCTTTCAGCACAGACGACATCCATACCACACGCTTGAAGCCACCGTCTGCCGAGATGAACTTGGGGCTGATGAGATAGAACTTGCCTACGCCCATTACGCCCGGTGTTTGCAGTCCGCCGCCCGCAATCCCCGCCAGGGTCGAGAAGGTCATACCGGCAGGCGTCATCGATGTGTCCTCGCGGCTGACGATCATCACGCCGTTCGTTTCAGGGATGAGCATCACGATGCACTCGAAACAGCCGCAGGCCGTCATCGGGTTCTCCATGATCGAGTACATGGCCACCTCGTTCACGACGCCGTGCGAACCAATCTTGGCATAGTCGTTCGTGCCTTGCCAGTAGCCTTTCTTCTCGTCAACCTGCTTGCCGAGTTTGATAGGCTGGTTCGGCCCGGTAGGATTGATGCTGAACGATGCTTTGCAGTCCAGCCAGTTGTACGCACCGCACAGGCCGAGCCGTTCAGGCGAGACCACGCACACGTGGTTCGGTGCGAAGGATTGGCACAGGGTGCAGGAGTAGAACTCGTCCACTTTGCTGTCAGTCAAATCGGCGAGGCGCTTGTTGCGGAAATCATACGCAATGCGCGCTTTGTCCAGCCATCCGGCGTGAAGTTTCGGTTCCGTAATAATCGTGACTTGGACTTTATCCACAATTGCGCCGAAGTCCTCGTGGAAGCGCGCGTGCAGGATCTTGCCAAACGATTCAAGGCTGAATCCTTTATCGGCGGCGGCATTCGAGATGCGGATCCAGGCGATATCGCGCTGGCCGACGTGCTGGATACCGCTCGCACCGTTGACGAAGTAATGGATCTGTCGTTCGAGCACAGGCTCGAAGTCCTGCTGCATTTGACGGCCCGCGACTTTGATGACGATGCCGATATCCATTGAGCCTTGCGCGGGAATTTGGGAGAAGTCAGTCCCAATGACCTCGATCTTGCCATCCGTGACTTCGTCCAGTTTCGCCATTTGCAGGAACTCAAAGGCGCGCGAGTGCTTGCCACCGAACTCTACGCGTAAATCCGCCTTGCGGACGACCTCGCCCTCGAAGGCTGACCCGTATGGGACAGGTACGTCCACGTTCGAGACCTTGACCTTAACGCCGCGCACCTCGATGCATTTTTGTACCAAGCGCTCGGCTTTTTCCAGATCATCCCTGCCGTCAATGGTTTCAAACGGCATCGAGACGACGTGCTCATAGGTCGTCACACCGGTGGGCAGGATTTCCGGTATGACCGTATCGGCGATGACGGGAAAGCCGAAGTTGATCGCCCCGGCCGCGGCCGCGTATTTCAAATCATCAACTTCACCAAGAGCGAGCACGAAGGCGAAGACACGCTCTTTGTTATAGAGGAGAATTTCACGCGACATACCGGGTTTGAGGCCACCGAAGGTGAGGGCGGAGCGGGTGGCAAAGCCCAGCGCATAAATTGCGCTGATCGTGTCAGTCCCAAATGGAACGGTATAAGTGTCGTAGCCTAACTCGACACCTTCTTCCTGGAGTTGGTGAATGATGCTCCTTCCATTCACGTTGCCACTTAAGAAGCACAAAATATTGCGCCGCTGTAATTCACGCACAATCCTGACCGCTACCGCGTTGTTCTTCGCGCATCCTACAATCGCGGCAAAGCCAGGCATACGACCGTCTACGAGTTGAATGCCCCACGTGCGAAGCTGGATATCATCAATCGGTCCGTTGAGATGCCCATCGTTCGAGGCTTCCTTGCCATTATCAGGACTTGTGAACGACGTACCGCCGGCCAGATGGAACCCAGTCATCGGCTCAGGCTGAAGTCCATAAGCGAAACGCACAGCTTCAATGGTCTCAGCCGCCAGAAGCGTGGCCATTCCCGAATCCAACGTCTCGCCCAGATAAGGAGTCCAGCGATTCTCTGCAGGGACCGGGTGCAATAATCCGCGCGCATAATCCACCACTGGTTTTAAGTCACCGACCTTCTCGATGGTCCTGCCCGTCATGCCGAGGATCGTAGGGAGAAAGTAAGCCGTGTTTGGAAACGATACAGGTGTTTCTGAGCCCTTCTCCTTCAAGGCCTTACCCAGCATCACCTCGGCTTCGGTGACCAATGCATTGGCGCCGCGGATTGCCCGTGTGGCGATGTATTTTGACATGAGTGCCTCCGTGTTCCCAGGTCATTACGGGGGATTGAGCAGCCTATTCTTCGATCTACTCGACCAGCGCGCCCTCGTAATGACTCAAGTTAATCTGCCGCGACACCGTAAATAGCTTCAAGCTTCTTATCCAATGGCAGCGCTTCCAACTCGCGCATCCTGGCATCACCACTGCGACCAAACTTGTCCGGCTCCCAAGCCGGCAAGCCGAGAGCGGCGCGTTTCTTGTCGATGTGCGCCAGTGCGGCTTTGATCATCTCGTCAGGATCGGGGATGAACTCCAGCTTGCCGCCGTAGATTTTTTCCCAGCCTTCACCTATATACTTAAGCACTGCGTCGCTATCGGACACGCGGTCGGGCATGCCGCTAACGGGTGATGCTCCGCCGAAGATGACATAGGCGCCTGAGGCTACACAATATGTGGCAATCGACAGAGCCTTTTCGCTCATCCACTCCGGAGCCAGGCCGACCGCCGGGACCTGGTCGATATCATCGCCGAGGCCGCCTTCTTCTACCATCTGCGTCAGCACGGTCAGGATGCGGGTATTGTCCACGCATGAACCCATATGCAGGACAGGCGGGATACCGACAGTTTCACAGACCTCGCGCAAGCCGGCTCCAACTTGATCCAAACCAGCTTCGCCCAGCATGAGTCCCAACTTGGCGGAGGCGATCGCGCCGCATCCGGTTTGGACGACGAGAACATCCTGCTTGAGCAGATCACGCACGACTTTATTGTGCAGATAATCCTGACTGGATCGCGGGTTGTTACAGCCGACAATGGCTGCCACGCCGCGAATGCGTCCCGCCATAATGGCATCATTCAATGGACGGAAAGATGCGCGGTATGAACCACCCAACATGTAATTGATATATTCATGGGAGAAGCCGGGGATCAGGTCTTCTTTGATTTGCGGGATGCGCGTCTTGTACTTATCGCGGTTTTTATAGTTGTCGATCGCGGTTTTGAGGATCGTCTTTGCGATGGTTAAAGCGTGGCGCTCGTCGAATTCAATGTGGGTCGCGCCCGTGATCTTGACCTTGGGCGAGGTGGTAATGATAATGGTGTGGAAGTTCTGGGCGAGTCCGACCAGCGCCTGCATGATGCATTGCACATCTACAACCATCGCTTCCACCGCGCCGGTCATGATCGCCAACTCTTGATGCAGGAAGTTGCCTGCCGCGGGGATGCCTTGCCTCATCAAGATTTCATTGGCGGTACAGCAGATGCCCGAAAGGTTGATGCCATTCGCGCCTGCGGATCTGGCATATTCAATGATCTCAGGATCCTGTGTGGCGGCGACGATCATCTCGCTCAGGCTAGGCTCGTGCCCATGCAGGACTACATTGACCATATCTTCCTTGATGACGCCAAGATTCGCCTGCCCTAATATCGGCGCAGGCGTGCCGAACAGGATATCCGAGATGTCTGTGGCGATCATCGAGCCGCCCCAACCATCCGCTAAAGCGGTCCTTACGGCATGATTGAGGATGTGGACGGGGTCCTGGTCATCGCCGATGTGCGTGCGGTGCAAAGCCTCGACAACCTCACGGTCCACTCCGCGCGGCCAGACATTTTGCTCGCGCCAGATCTGCTGTCGTTTCTTCGGTGCACGAATGGCAGGGATGACTTCCCCTTTTTGTTGTCCAAATTGAGCGATATAGAGGTCAGCCAGGTCACCGGCGATTTCCTCCGGCGTGCGTCCTTGAAGCGCAATGCCATAATAACCGGCGACCATTCGCAACTTTGCGACATCGCGGATACTGTAACCTTCGGCCTCACCCATTGCGGTCGCCTTGAGCAGGAAAGCCATGTCGCGCCCGTGATCGGAGTGCGCCGCGCCACCCGCTGCAATGGCACGCGTCAGATTACGGGCCTGCATCGTATCCAGCGTTGCGCCGCATACCCCGACTTCGCCATTCTTGGTTAAGCGGCATGGACCCATGCCGCACTGCTTGCAGCACATGCCTGCCGCGCCGATATTGCATGGAACCATTTTGTCGGCGCGCGTGAAGGCGGTTTCAAGGCCAAGCTCCTGAGCGCGTGCCAGCATCTGTTGGGCGGCAGGATCGGTCGAGTATTCCGTGATTTCACGTTTCTTAGGCATGACCCGTCTCCTCTTCCCGCGTACCCGGAATTGTTCCCATCCCGGGGCATGGCCAAAGCGGGCGCCCGCTGTAATTCACACGCTGGGCAAACGACAAAGTCTTCTTGGTTGTTTCATAAACCTTGGTGTGACGAAAATAGGGCTTCTGTTCTTCGTCGGCGTGACGGGTCTTGGATCCCTGTTCAACCGGCACCGTCCACTCTCCAAGATAGCCAGCCTCATCCAACTTGACCGCGATCTCCAGATCGTTGATCTTAGTATTATCGTAAGTAACTTTAATTACCTGGAATGCGCTGCTGGCATAAACGTCAACGACCCCCTCCAATTGAAGCAGAATGCGACGCACCTCTGTAACGTGATGATCCGCGTAGAGGGCGGGCGTTTCAAACGTCCTGGTTTCCATGAAGCAACCTCCCTTTCCAACACCGGATACAGCCGTACCACTAAAGGGGTTTGCTTGTTTCCTTATATTCTAGTAGGTTTATCCACATATTTCTTGTGTGTAATGTCACAATTACACAGGATAAACGTCTAGGTAAAATGTCTTTTTTGTAAGGAAATTAGTCCGCCTCTTACCTTGACCAAAGCTGTCGTTAGGTATTAACTCGCTTTTCACATCTGACAGCTATCATGTCAACTATGGATGAATGTATGTTCGTTTGCCTATGATTTTGGTGTATGATGAAAGTATGAAACTTGCCATCACAGGCAAAGGTGGAGTTGGGAAAACCACGCTGACCGCGCTGCTCGCTCAAGCTTACGCAGAGCAGAGCCGGGACGTTTTGGCGGTTGACGCCGACCCAAGCCCCTGCCTCGCCGGAGCTTTGGGATTCCCCGCCGACCTGCGCGCACGATTGCATCCCATTGCTGAGATGGATGAACTCATCGAAGAACGCACGGGCGCAAAGCCCGGGACAGTGGGCGGATTCTTCACCCTCAACCCACGCGTCGATGACATCCCCGAACGCTTCAGCGTGCTCCATCGCGGCGTACGTCTGCTCGAGATGGGAAGCGTAGATACAGGTGGTTCGGGCTGCATCTGCCCTGAATCGGCGATGCTCAAAACGCTCTTCACACACCTGCTCTTCCGCAAAGACGATGTGCTGTTACTCGATATGTACGCGGGCGTGGAACACCTCGGCCGCGCCACCGTTGATTTTGTAGATGCCATGCTGGTGGTCGTGGAGCCGACTCGGCGCAGTCTCGGCACGGCGGCGCAGATCAAAAAGTTGGCGAATGATATTGGTCTGATCCGTTTGTATTTGGTTGGCAACAAGGTGCGGAACGATGAAGAGGCAAAATTCCTTAATGCCGAAACACCCGACCTGCCCTTGCTTGGTTATCTGCCCGCTGATTTGAAAGTGCAGGAGGCGGATAGATTGGGCCTTCCGGTATACGATCATGTGCCCGGACTGAAGGGTGAAGCGAAGAAATTGCTTGGTCAATTGGACCTGTATTTGGAGGATGTTCGTGAAAGCACCTGAGGCGCTTAATAGTGAGCGGTTCAAAATGCCACGCGGCTGTTTATCCCCAGCCAATTCGCGAGTGAAGTGAACGACATCGAGAAATTGTTATTGCCCAAAAAGCGGCCATTATAAAGGAAGACGCAGGTCATGACAATAACCATTGCTCTTGCAGGCAAAGGCGGGGTTGGCAAGACGACCGTCGCCGCCATGATCATCAAGTACTTGGCTCAAAATCAGGCGGGAAGCATCCTGGCCATTGACGCCGACCCGTCGAGCAATCTCAACATGGTGCTCGGGCTGGACCTCGAATGGACGGTAGGCGACATTCGCGAAGATATGCTGGAACAAGTCAAAACCTCATTAACGAATGGCGGCGCGGCGATGGGGGCATTACCGGGCGGAGTCAATAAGCACGATTATCTGGATTATCATGTCCGTTCCGCGCTGGCGGAAGGTTCGCGTTTCGACTTAATCGCAATGGGTCGCGGCGAAGGGCAGGGATGCTACTGTGCGGTTAATCATAATCTACGCGAAGTGATTGATGGGATCAGTAAGCATTACGCTTACGTTGTGATCGATAATGAAGCGGGTATGGAGCACCTCAGCCGCCGCACCACGCGGGATGTACAGCACCTGTTGATCGTCAGCGATCCCACCCAACGAGGCCTGGTCGCTGCCGGGCGCATCGCGGATATGTGTAAAGAACTGGATATCAACATCGAAAAGGCCTATCTCCTCATCAATCGTTTGCAAGATGAAATGCCTGCTAGCCTGCAAGCCTTCGTCGAAAAAATGAATGTGCCTTTGCTCGGCACCATCCCGGCGAATGATGATTTGACAACCTTTGAATTATCAGGCCGCCCGCTGGTGGAACTCGGGGATGGGTCGCCCGTGTATCAAGCCATTGCGGAGTTAATGAGCCAAATCATATAACGCTTCATGCTCTGAGCGCTGTCTTCGGCGTCAGGTTATGAGCAAAGTACCGCCTTCCGACAAAAATTTCCTGCAGTTGGAAGAAGAACCTACGGCATGACATCGCGCGCTCTTCTCCCTTTCTTTCGCCCGCGCGGCGTGGTGGTGATCGGTGCCTCTTCCTCGCCTGAAAAGCTCGGCTATGGTGTGGCACGTAACCTGGTTGCCAGCGGTTATCAGGGCGCCATTCAGTTTGTTAGTAAAAAAAGCGGCGAACTCTTCGGACACAAACTTTACGGCGACCTCGATCAAGTCCCGGATCCCGTTGATCTCGCAGTGCTGGTCGTTCCCAATACAGCCATGCCCGCTGCGATCCAATCCTGTGCCAAACGCGGCGTCGAAGCGGCGATCCTGGTCTCGGCGGGATTCCGTGAATCAGGCCCCGAAGGTGCGGCACTCGAAAAGCAATGCCTTGAGATTGCACGTTCCCATAACATCCGGTTGCTCGGTCCGAACTGCATCGGACTACTTGACACCCATCTCCCGCTCGACACCACCTTCCTCCAACCTCCCATGCCTGCCGCAGGCGGCATCGCCTTTGTCTCACATTCGGGTGCGTTCTGCGCCGCCATTGTGGACTGGTCACGACGTGAAACCTTCGGCTTCTCGCAACTAATCAGCCTCGGCAACCAGGCGGACCTCAACGAGACCGACGTACTTCCGATCGTCGCAGACGATGAACACACCCGGGTCATCGTTTTGTATATGGAAAGCGTATCGGATGGCGTCAGCTTTGTCGATGCTGCCCGGGAAGTAACGCGGCGAAAGCCTGTTATCGCGTTGAAAGTAGGACGCTTCGAGGCGGGACAAAAAGCAGCTGCCTCGCATACAGGAGCCTTAGTTGCGTCTGACATCGCTTTCGATGCCGCCTTCACCAAGGCTGGCGTCTTCCGCGCCGAGACCGCCGAACAGACATTTGACTGGGCGCGCGCACTTGAAAGCTGCCCATTACCACGCGGAAAAAATGTCGCCGTGCTGACAGACGCGGGCGGGCCAGGCGTCATCGCCGCCGATGCGTTAGAGCTGAACAAGTTGAGCCTTGCGCAATTAACCAACTCAACCGAAAAAGCCCTAGCGGCTTACCTTCCATCAGCAGCCGGGATCCACAATCCAGTTGATATGCTGGCTTCGGCCTCCCCCGAGAATTACGCGGCTTGTTTGAAATTATTGCTGGCTGATCCCCAAGTCGATTCCGTGATGGTCATCCTGCCACCCCCGCCGATGTATACGACCGAGTCCGTTGCAGAGGCGATGATCCCCATCATTCAATCCTCCGAGAAACCGGTCGTGGTCGCGCTGCTGGGGTCAGAGTTAACCGCCGAGGCGTTCGAACGATTCAACATCGCAAAGGTCATAACCTATCCATTCCCCGAACGGGCCGCGTCTGCGCTTGGGATTCTCGCGCGCCGGACAGAAGATCTCACCACAGCGAGCACAGAAGTTATTAAAAAGAATTTTCAAGTGCTACCGGTGAAGGCCGGGATGATATCACCCGAAGAACTATTGGCTGCCTATGGCATCCCGACCGCGCCGATCAAATTGACACATAATGCTGATGAAGCAGCCGCCCTTGCAAAAGAACTTGGCTTCCCCGTCGTGATGAAAATCGCCTCACCGGACATTATGCACAAGTCGGATGTGGGTGGCGTGTTATTGAACGTCAAAACAGAGTCTGAAGCCCTTTCCGGCTACTCGTATTTGATCGAACGCGCTAAAACGGCCAAACCCGACGCAATGCTCGAAGGCGTCCATGTGCAACGACAATTCTTCGGCGGACAGGAAATTATCATCGGTGTGGTGCGTGATGCTCAGTTCGGGCCGCTGGTCATGTTCGGTTCAGGCGGGGTTGAAGCGGAAGGACTTAAGGATGTGGCCTTTGCGCTGGCGCCTTTAAGCCCCTTCGAGGCGGAGAAAATGATGCATAATACCTGGGCCGGGAGAAAACTCGACGGCTTCCGAAATATCCCCCCCACCGATAAATCCGCCGTACAAGACATTTTGATTAAATTATCGTGGTTGGCGAATGAACATCCGGAAATCGCGGAGATTGAAATCAACCCTGTGTATGCATTATCCAAGGGCGCGGTGGCGATCGATACAAGAATAAAATTCTCCACCTAGGTTCTTGTGATCCTAAGAGTCTGTCCGAAAACTTGACGTGAAACACAAGGCCTCATCCGTTTTAAGAGCATTAAGATATATTCCCGAAAACGGAAAGACACCTTGTCAAAAAAGGAAGCTTATCCCTTGCTGATTTTCATCAGCGCTTCTTTCAGCCTTTCCACTTCTTCTAATGTATTGTAATGAGTCGCGCCCACGCGAACCATGCCGCCGCTTTCTTCCAACCCAAGGCGCTCGGTCACATTAATGGCGTAGTAATTCCCGTCCCATACGTATATCCCTGCCTGTGCCAGTTTCTCGGCGACTGCACGTGGGGCCATATCTTTTAGCCGGAAGGAATAAGTGGCAACCCGTTCGTCCAGGCGGCGTACATCGGTGAGGCCATAAATCGCTAAGCCGGGAATAGATTGCAGGGCAGAGAGAAGCCCCCGTCCAAGTTCAAATTCGTATGCGCGAATGGCGGTCATCGCCTTCTTGAGTTCCATGCGTCGGCCCTTATATCCATTTTCAATCAAACCTTCACCATGATCGCCGCCAAACTCACGTCCCACCCATTCGAAGTATTCGATCGCACCAAGCACACCCGCAATCCCTTCATGATTCTGCGTACCGGTCTCAAACTTACCTGGAAGCTTATTCGTTGCCGGGCGCACTTTGTATGCAAAAAGTTTATCGAGTAATTCTCGCCGTCCAAACAGAATACCGCAATGGCTCCCGAAAAATTTATAACTTGAAGATACCAGGAAGTCACAGCCCAGTTTCTGCACGTCAATAGGTCCGTGCGGGGCATACTGGACGGCATCAACGAACACCGTCGTTCCGGCATCGTGCGCCATTTTGATGATCTTCGATACCGGGTTGATGGTTCCCAGTGAGTTGGAAGCATACCCTACTGCTAACAGCCGCGGCTTTCGTTCCAATGCTTTTTGCAGGTCGTCCAGTCTTAATGTTCCATCTTCGACATCAAAATCCACCCAACTTACATTGACCCCTCGATCCTGTGCTGCCAGCAACCATGGAGTGACGTTCGCATCATGGTCAAGGCGGGTGACCACGATCGTATCGCCCTCTTTCCATTCACGTGAAATCGAGCGGCTGATGTGAAGTGTGAGGGTCGTCATGTTGTTGCCGAAGACGATCTCTTCAGGGCTTGAAGCATTATAGAAGTCTGCCATCGCCCGATGGGCTTCATCTAAAACAGCATCCGATGCGATACTTGTGGCGAAGGCTCCCTCATGGTTTGCATTACATTCAAGGAGATATCGGTTGATGCGATCCAGGGATTGTTTTGCGATTTGGGTTCCACCGGGATTATCGAAGAAAATGGCCGGCCGATTCAGCGAAGGAAATTGGCTGCGGATGGCTGACAAGTCAAAGGTCATACATTGGCCTCCAAAAATAGAACGATTGAATGGTTTTTATTATAGCCGATCACTCATCTCAGTTTTAACTGCCTTGCAATCCATCCCCAACCTCACGATATATTCCTTAACCGAAAGCCGCCTGGAAGACCGAGTGCCAACTTATTCCTTCAAGTTGAAAGACCTGCCTCCACGCAAACTGACTGAACAAATGGCAAAGGAAAAAATTTTGTCTGGGATGGTTACTACTATGCCATCAACGTAACCAAGTGTCTCGAGTTGAAAGATAGCGGCGGTATGCTGCGTGAGGGTGCAGCTCATTACAACATGGTGGACGAAGTGCAGCAGCTGAAAACTGGTCTTCTTAAAATTATTGAGGCTTGATTTTAAAAAACTCATTTCTATTCCCCTTACCCTATTCCCAGCCTCCTTTATTCCTATTCCCTTAATCTCGCAATATCAACAACCTTAAACTTTCAACCTTCAACTTTCAACTATGTTATGCATCGCATCCGTCATTGAAATGCCGGCCATCATCAGCCCTATTTGCTCAATAGTAGCCTGGCCGCGCGTGACCACGCCGACGATCTTCCCTTCGTAGATCACCGCGATCCGGTCGGAGAGTGTCCTGATCTCATCCAGGTCTTCCGAGATAAGCAGGATGGCGGTGCCGGCCTCGCGCTGCATAAGCAGCCGCTGGTGGATGTATTCGGTCGCGCCGATATCCACTCCCCGCGTGGGTTGGGCCGCGATCAACGCTTCAGGGCGGCGCGAAAGTTCGCGAGCCATGATCAGCTTTTGAATATTTCCTCCGGAGAGGTTTTTTAGCGGCGTGTCCAGGCTGGGAGTCTTTACATTGAACTCATTCACCAGGTCAATAGCATGAGCTTCCATCCTGGCAAAATCCATGAAAATGCCATTGGTATATTGGGGGAGGGCATGGTCGTGCAAATAGATGTTCTCCTCGACCGAGAATTCGCGGATGGCGCCATCCCGCATTCGTTCCTCGGGAATAAAAGCCATGCCTGCCTCCACCCTTTGATTAAGCGAGGCGCTGGTGACGTCCTTCCGGCCGATGGATACTTTCCCGGCGGTGGTTTTGCGCATGCCGGCCAGAGATTCGGCCAGTTCGCGTTGACCGTTGCCGGATACTCCCGCGAGCCCCAGAATTTCCCCCCCGTGAATTTGCAGGTCAACGCCGCGCAAAGCCTCTGCGCCGCGGTCGCCCATGGCGTGCAGTCCTTCGATCTTTACTCTCAATTCTCCGGGATTCAAAGGCCTTGGTTCAAGTTCTTTAAGCTCACGGCCGACCATCATCTTCACCAATTCGGACCGCGTCACTTCACGGGTCAAACGCGTGCCGATCACCTTCCCATCCCGCAAAACGGTTACCCGGTCACTAACGGCCATCACTTCATGAAGTTTGTGAGATATGAAGATCAATGAGTGGCCTTCGCGCACGATCCGCTTCAGGGTCACAAATAGGTCATTGACCTCCTGAGGGGTGAGCACAGCGGTCGGCTCATCCAGGATGATCAGACCGGCTCCCCGATACAGCGCTTTGATGATCTCCACGCGTTGTTGCTCACCAACCGAGAGCTGCCAGATGTAAGCCTGCGGCTCCACCTTAAGTCCATAGGCCTCGGAGAGCTTTTGGATCCGTGCGGTAACCTTATTAAGGTCCAGCAGGGGTTCCCGGGAGGAGCGCAGTCCCAGAGCCACATTTTGTGCCACAGTCAGGGTTGGCACGACCATAAAATGCTGGTGGATCATTCCGATGCCGGCTGCGATCGCATCAGCGGGCGAATGAAAGGAACGTTGTTGGCCGTCAATGATAATTTCACCTTCATCCGGCTGGTACAGCCCGTATAACTGCCGCATCAGCGTGCTTTTACCGGCGCCATTTTCACCGAGCAAAGCATGTACTTCTCCGGCGTTCACTTCAAAAGATACATTGGAGTTCGCAAGCACGCCCGGGAAGCGCTTGTTGATATTGCGCATCTCAACGTGCTGAATGAGTCGGTCCTGAATTGCAGGAGATGAAACGGCCATGATTCACCTGTATTGGCTTACCTCGCACAAAGTAACATTTGAAAGCGCCCCCTCTCCTGCAATGGATCATTGAGGAGAGGGGACCGTACTCAAATATTTACGATCTAGGGATTGACCGTAATGGTGCCGTCTGAAATACCCTTGATGGCTGCATCGCCGGCTGCTTTCACATCGGCAGCCAGGTTGTAGCCGGGGTTATAAGCGATTTTTAATCCTTCGTTTTTAAGCGTCAGAGTATAAACCGAACCGCCCAGTGTACCGGCCTGATGCTTGGCGATCATGTCTTTTATCATCGCCGTCCAATCGTAAACCTGGCTGGCTACCACCAGGTTGGACGCCAGGGAGGACTGATCAGCCTGAGTGCCAAACCACAGGACGTTCCCTGCATCTTTGGCGGCGCCGATCGCACCGACCACGGACTGGGAGGAGCCCGTTAATACATCAGCACCTGCAGCAATATGGGTCTTGGCGGCTGCCGTCATCAGGGCTACATCCGAGAAGGACCCGGTAAAGGTCTTGGTGACCGTTATGCTCGGATCCGTTGCCGTAACACCCTGAACGAAGCCATCTACATAGGTCTTGCCATCGCCAACTTCTACAGGTCCGGTCACGCCGATCTTCTTGCTCTTGGACAGCTTGGCGGCCAGGACACCATTAACGTAACCACCTTGTTCGGCGGCGGCCGTATACGCATATACGTTGGGCATGCCGAAGGTGTTGACATCCGTCCCCCAGGCAAAGGTGACTTTGGGGAAGTCGGGAGCGATATCCTGAACTGAGGAGCCATACTGCGAGCCGTGTGCGATAACAATGTCGAAACCCTTGCTGGCGTAATCCCGAATCGCCGCGGCGGCATCGGGCACCTTGAACATATTGTCCGTATAGGCGATCTCCATAAACGCTTCCCCGCCCATGTCCTTCTGTACTTGTACCAGCGCGCCGTACATGGATTGGCTGAAGGCCATATCGGTTGTGGCGCTCGGCATGATCACCGCGATGCGGATGGGTTTGGGCGCCGTTGTGGGAGCAGGTGCGCTGGTTGGGGCTACAGTCGCTGCTACGGGCGCTGAAGTTGCCGGTGCGCTGGTTGGGGTGGCTGGTGTACCGCAAGCGGCGACTAGCATGACGATCAAAATCCCAACGATCAATAAATTTTTATGTTTCATTTTCTTCTCCAGGAAAAGCAGATTTGATTATCACCTTATTTATAAAGGTGATTCGATGGCGGCCGGTTGCCGTCCACGATAACGCTATACATACTCTTTCAGTAAGTCACCTCCTTTATTACGCGCGTTGTGCATCGATTTAACTCTCGCCTCTCTCGAAGGGTTTGTTCAGCGCGGCCGGCTGGCGCACACGGTTGACGGTGACCATCAGGGCAGCAATCGTTAATAGATATGGAAGCATGACTGCCACATCTGAAGGAATCTTCACGCCCAACACCTGCATCCATAATTGCAAAGAGTTGACGAAACTGAACAATAAGGCGCCGCCCATCACTCCCCACGGGCTCCAGCCACCGAAATAAACCAGGGCGACGGCAATGAAGCCCTGGCCGGCGGTCAGGTTATCTTGAAAGAGATTGACCAATGCGATCGACAAGGACGCGCCGGCCAGGCCTGCCAGTGTGGACCCGAGGCAAACACTTAAGTAACGTATGCGGTTTACATTGATCCCCAGCGAATCCGCGGCTGCCGGGTTTTGACCGACCGATTTGATCTTGAGGCCCAAGGTCGTCTTTTCCAATACCCACCAAGCGATCGGTACCAGTAAGAACGCTCCGTATACAGGCAGGCTGTTTTGGAAGAGAATAGGCCCTATGACTGGAATGTCTGCCAACCCGAGGATCTTGACAGGCTGAAAACCATCAATCGTTTTCACAGTTCCGATCATGATCTTGAAGAGCAGGCTGGAAAGGCCAAGGCCAAACATATACAAGCCGATGCCGCTTATGCCCTGCTCTGCTTTAAGAGTGACGCTGATGAACGACATCAGCAAACCCATCAAGAAGCCAACCAGCGCCGCGATCAGCAAACCCAGCCACAAATTCCCAGTGGTCAAAGCCACGTAAAAGGCTGCAAACCCGGCCAAAAGCATGACGCCGTCTTCCCCCAGGTTTACCACTCCGGAGGTTTGCGAAAAAGTCTCTCCGATGGCGGCATACAGGAAGGGAGTTG
>JBGQIO010000053.1:0-18366 GCA_041498515.1 Anaerolineae bacterium | reverse complement strand
CAAAAGGATGGCAAAACACTCCTCACCGAGACGGCCTACTTTGCACCGAGAGGCTTCTGGGGATTCGTATATTGGTATGCGATGTGGCCATTCCATGCCTTTCTTTTCGACGGCCTGATTCGCCGGCTGGCGGCGCGCGCTCGAATGTTAGCTCGGTCCTAGTTCATCGCTGCCAGCATGAAATCTTTCTATTTTCAACTTTTCGACCTGCAATCTTAAACCTTCAACCTGCAACTTCCTCCTAACCCTCATTCATGCCTCCACCTCTTATCCTTGTTACCGGTGCAAGCGGATACATCGCAAGCCGCCTCATCCCGCGTCTCGTTGAAAAAGGATATCGCGTGCGCGCTTTCGCGCGTCGACCTGAATGGCTGGCTACCCGCGCCTGGGCGCAAAGAGTGGAATTCGTGCGTGGGGACGTGACCGACCCGGTCGGTCTCGAGTCCGCTCTGGAGGGAGTCCACACCGCTTATTACCTCATCCACAGTATGGCCGGCGGACGTGGCTACATGCGCATCGAAACCGAAGCCGCTCGCACCTTTTCGTCCGTGGCTGAACGCGCTGGTGTGGTACACATCATCTATTTAGGCGGCCTGGCTGACCCGAATGCCAGGAACCTCGCGCCCCACATGCGCTCCCGTATCGAGACCGGCAATACATTGCGGCAGGGAAAATGTACGGTAACCGAATTTCGCGCCGGCGTGATCGTTGGCCCTGGCAGCATCTCATTTGAAATGATCCGTTTCCTCACCGAGTGCTTTCCCGTTTTGCCCGGCCCGAGTTGGCTTAAAAACAAAGTCCAGCCGATCTCCGCCCGCAACGTGATTGATTACCTGGTAGCTGCGCTTGACCACCCCGAAGCGCGCGGCGGCATCTACGAGTTGGGCGGCCCGGACGTGATGCTCTATGCCGAAACAATGCTCCGCTATGCCGGCTTGCGCGGCCTCAGGCGCAGGCTCTTTACTTTGCCCGGCATTCCAATCTCGCTCATGGCCCGCATTGTGGACTGGTTGACTCCCGTCCCCGCTTCGATCGCTGCCCCGTTGATCGGCGGGCTGCAATCCGACTCGATCGTCCGGGACGATTCCGTCCGCCGCCTCTTCCACGAGCTCGAACTGATCCCGTATGAACAAGCTGTGACCGATTCGCTGGTCGAACTTAACCCGGCGCAGATCGAACGCGTGTGGGAGGGCCTGGGTCGCGACCTTGTCAGCACCAAACATGAGGGTTTCTACATAAATTTTCGTCGCGTGAAAGTGGATGCTTCTCCTGTGACCGTATATCGCGTTCTTATGACTATGGGCGGGTGGAATGGTTGGCCCTTTGCCAATTGGCTATGGTCCCTGCGCGGCTGGTTTGATGGACTCATTGGCGGAGTTGGGTTGCTCTCGCGAAAATCCACCCTCTCCCGGATAACACGTAGCTCAGCGGCGCTGAACGAAGGCGATAATCTGGATTATTATCGCGTCGAATGCCTTGAACCAGACCATTTGTTGCGTTTGTTTTCTGAGCTTCGCTCTCCGGGCAAAGGCTGGATGGAATGGCGGGTTGAAGCCTTGTCTGGCCGGGGCTCAACCCTGATACAGACCGCCTTCTTCGCCCCGCGCGGCCTACCGGGTTTTTTATATTGGCTGCTGCTTGATCCGTTGCATAGCTTTGTCTTCCACGGCTTAATTCTGGCTATCAAGCGGCAAAGCGAGGCCCCTCAATGAAGATTGCTCTCATCGTTCTCTCGTCTTTTACATTCCTTCTTTTGTTCGCACTGCTGCCCCTGCCTTTGCCGCCTTATTTGGATTTTCAGGTTATTTATCATGCGGACCTGGGTCTTCTGCGCGGCATTCCGATTTACGATCATACCGGGCAGGTCAATATGATCGCTCGGCTGGCAAATGTTCCGCCTGATCAGGTGAATGTTCTGCCATTCCCCTATCCACCCTGGTATGCACTCACTACGCTTTGGCTGGCATTGCTGCCGATTGATCTCGCGGTGCGCCTGTGGTTTGGCCTTAACCTGCTTATGTTGTTCGCATCCATTTGGTTGATGACCGGCGGCTGGACAGGATACAAACGGCTGATCTTTTTTCTGCCCCCATTCTTATTTGTGCCTGTGCTCGGCACACTGCTCGTTGGCCAATATGTCTTTCCAGTCCTGCTTGGCGCTGCCCTCTGGGCATACGCAGCGGATCAGGAAAAACCTGTATTAATCGCCTTCGCCTCCGCCTTACTTACTCTTAAACCTCATCTCGGCGCGTTGATTTTGCTGGCTAGTCTTGTTTATTTCGGTTATCGAAAAGGCAGTTTCGGTGTTCGTGCTCTGATCTACACTTTCATTACCGCCGTCCTCCTCTCAGCTCTCGGCTTCCTTGCCGACCCTGCCTGGCCTATAAATTATTTTCACTCTCTCCTCGCTTTCAGACGGGTCCCCGGCGTTCCTGCTTGCACCTTGTGTGCGAGCTTGCCTGTTGCGATCGCCAGTCTCGTGAATAGGCAGACCGGCTTTGCTCTGACGCCAATTCTCAGCCTGGTCATTTTTCTTGCTCTATTGATTTGGTGGGGTTTGAAGCGCCGTTCAATAGTTCTATATCCCATCTCGCTCTTGACCCTTTCCGTTTTTATGGTTCTCCTCGTTAATCCTTATCTTCTCAATTACGATTTTGTGCTTTTGCTTCTTCCGTTTTTTGTGCTAATTAAACATAACCGCACACATCTTGAATATTTGTTGCTTGCTCTTGCATATTTGCTGCCCTTCATCACACTCGATTTATTGGGAAGACAGGGTAATAGCGTGTTTCTCCTTTCAACTTTTATTTTACTGGTGATGTTCTATCGAGATGCTGGTCAGCTTGACGTTTCGCGCAGCCCGGCATACAATCCAGCCACAATTGAATAAGGACCATTAAGCGGCGAAGCCGGTGTAAATCCGGCGCTGTCCCGCAACTGTAAGTTCCATTGACTTATCGCTCATCACTGGAACGAGTCAGGTCGCCCGCTCTGGTCAGTTCATCTACATCCTCGGTGCAGGGAAGTGGTGAAGCCGATCACCTGGCTCTCTCTTCTCCCGCCGAACAAGTCGGGAGTTTTTGTTTTCAAAGGAGAACCATGCAACTGCCGTATATCCCTGATTATGATTTGCAAAGTGCTGAACTGGCACAACAAAGGCAGAACACCCTGACCAAGCCGGCCGGAAGTCTTGGGCGCCTGGAGGAGCTTTCCATCCGGCTGGCTGGTATCTGTGGTGCTTCTCGTCCGTCGTTTTCACGAAAGGCCGTCATCGTGATGGCCGGCGATCATGGCGTGACCGCGGAAGGTGTCAGCGCGTATCCTGCAGCTGTCACAAAACAAATGGTCCTCAATTTCCTGCACGGAGGTGCAGCGATTAATGTCCTTGCCCGTCAGGCTGGAGCACGCGTAATTGTCGTGGATATTGGGGTGGCGGCCGATTTTGAACAAATAGCAGATCTCATCCATCATAAAATAGCCAATGGGACACATAACATGCGCACAGGCCCTGCCATGACCCGCCAACAGGCAGAAGAGTCGATACAGGTGGGGATGGAAGTGGCGAAAGCAGAGATAGCAAAAGGTTTGGACCTCCTTGCTGTCGGCGAAATGGGCATCGGCAATACTACGCCTTCATCAGCGATCACGTCGTTATATACTGCTCTGCCCGTCCGCCTGGTAACCGGGCGAGGCACCGGCCTTGATGAATCCGGTTTTCTCCATAAAGTTGAGGTGATCGAACAATCGATTGCCGTCAATAAGCCTGATACCGCCGACCCTATCGATGTTCTAAGCAAGGTGGGCGGTTTTGAGATCGGAGGATTGGCTGGCTTGATCATGTGTGCGGCTTCTCATCGTCTCCCGGTCGTCCTGGACGGTTTTATCTCCGGGGCGGCCGCGCTCATCGCGGCCGAACTGGAGCCGCGCGTCAAGCCCTTTTTGATCGCCTCGCACCGTTCTGTCGAAGCCGGTCACCGCGCTATTTTAGAACGTCTCGGGCTTCGACCTCTGCTGGACCTTGATTTGCGCCTCGGGGAAGGGACGGGGGCCGCGCTTGCATTCCATTTAATAGACGCCGCGGTGAATACCCTGAACGATATGGCAACTTTCTCAGAAGCAGGTGTGAGTGGAAAAGAATGAAACGGTTCCTAACGGCGCTTGGTTTTCTAACTTCAATTCCGGGGCCGTTCCATGCTTCCCTCGGCATTGAAGATTTGGGGACCGCGGCAGTTTGGTTTCCACTGATCGGTGCTCTACTTGGAGGCTTGGTGGCGCTGATCCAATTAGGTTTGAGCAGGCTCTTCTCTTTACAAGTAAGTGCAGTTTTGAGCGTAGTTGCCTGGGTTTATTTGACCGGCGGTTTGCACTTGGATGGTCTGGCCGATTCCTACGATGGGCTGCTCAATCCCTCTACGCCCGAGCGGCGCTTGGAGATCATGAAAGATCCGCGCCTCGGGACTTTCGGCGCGGTCGGCTTGATTTTAACGATAGCCCTTAAGATCAGCGCATTAACCGTCCTGCCCATAAACTTCAACTGGTTGGTCATACCCTTGGCTGCCTCAATCGCCCGCTGGTTGTTATTATGGTCCGCATACCAACCTGCGGCTCGTCCAGGCGGAGTTGGGGCGGTTTTCAAACAAGGGATCAAACGGTTGGATATTGTTTTGGCAGCTATCCTCCCCTTGGGATTGATGATCCTTTGCGGCTGGCGAGGGTTGGTAGCTCTTCTCCTTGGATGTCTTACTGCTGTCGGCATCTATCGCCTTGCTCGAGTTCGGCTCGGTGGCATCACCGGAGATATCCTTGGATTTATGGTGGAAACAGTGGAAGCCGTAATTTTATTGGTCTTTGTTGCTCATGTTTAAAAGAAGGAGCTGAGATGAGCCGCTCGTTGACGCTTGTTCTGGGTGGGGCGCGCAGTGGGAAATCAGATTATGCGCAGGCGCTTGTCGAGCGCAGTGGAGGTACGGTTTTGTTCGTTGCTACAGCTACTGCCTCTGACGGAGAGATGCGTGCTCGTATTGCCGCCCACCGTGCCGTCCGTCCTGCCCATTGGGAAACGCTCGAAGCTCCGAGACGGGTCGCTGAAGCTCTACGCGCAGCTCCATTCGCGGATTGGATATTGCTCGATTGTATGACTCTTCTGGTAAATAACATCCTGGTTGGTTTCCCGGAACCAATTATTGAATCCGATTACTACACTGCGGTGGATGAAGAATTGGATGGTTTATTGGCTGCCATCTTAAAAAGTCAGGTAAAGTGGGTGATCGTCTCAAATGAAGTGGGCTTGGGCCTGGTACCTTCCTATCCAATGGGACGATTTTTTCGAGATGCACTGGGTCGAGTCAATCAACGGTTAGCTCAAGCTGCTGATACGGTCTTTTTCATGGTGGCCGGCCTTCCCATGCTGGTCAAAGGTGAGTCGTCCGGACCGGCTATGTATTGACGTTTCACTCTGGGCGGCATACAATCCATCCACAACTTATAAATACCAGAAAGCGGCGAAGCCGGTGGGATTCCGGCACTGTCCCGCAACTGTAAGTTCCACTGATTGATCATTGGAACGAGTCAGGTCGCCCGCCCTGGTAGGTTCGCCCACCCTCGTGGAAAGGAGGTGGAGGACGGCTTCCCGGATTGCCTCTTCAACCTCCCCAGTCATCGGCTGGGGATTTTTATTGGACTTCGACGATTTGATCGTCGCGCTGACGAAATCGAAAATTTCTAGTCCGATTTTAGGAGATAATTAATGATTCGAAAGTTACTTATTTGGGTTTTACCGATTGCGCTTTTACTGGCTGCCTGTGGTCCTGCTGTGATCACCACGCCTCAGCCTAACGCGGTAACGGAATCAACACAACCAAGTCAATCCCCAACCAAATTCGCATCGATAGACCTAACCGATAGCCTGGGTCGTGAAATCAAACTCGCTTCTCCCGCTCGCCGTGTAGTATCGCTGGCACCGTCCAATACTGAAATTCTATTTGCGATCGGTGCCGGCCCTCAAGTCGTTGGTCGTGATGAACTTTCAGATTATCCTGCACAGGTTGCGAGCGTTCAGAGCGTTGGCGGCTCCATGGGTAATTTCAGCACGGAAGCGATTGTGGCTCTCAAGCCCGACCTGGTGTTGGTCGCCGAGATTAGCCCGCCTGAATTGGTGAAAACCTTGGAGGGTCTGGGGTTGACGGTTTTTTACATGTCCAATCCGACTACTCTGGATGGCATGTATGCCAATCTCGAGACGGTTGGCAGGTTGACCGGGCATGTGGATGATACTAATGGTTTGATCCAGTCACTCAAGGCGCGAGTTGCTACAGTAGATTCGAAGCTGGCAGGTATAAGCGTAAGGCCCAGTGTCTTTTATGAACTCGACGCCACGGATGCATCCAAGCCGTATACCGCCGGGCCGGGCACTTTCATTGATACATTGATTCAACGTGCCGGCGGTGTGAATGTAGCCTCTACCTTGAAGGATCAATATCCGCAGATCAGTCTCGAAGAGTTGGTCCTGTTGAATCCGGAGATTATCCTGTTAAGCGATGCGGCTTACGGCGAAACACCGGAAAAAGTCGCAATGCGCGCTGGCTGGGGCACCCTGGCTGCCGTAAAGAACGGGCGGCTCTATCCGTTTGATTACCATTTGCTCAGCCTCCCCGGTCCGCGTCTGGTGGATGGGTTGGAACAGTTGGCGAAACTGCTGCATCCAGAGTTGTTCAAGTGATTAGGTAGGGGTGGCCCTTCAAGACCGCCATACAAACCATAGCCGTTGGCAGGCGGGTCCCCCCTGGAACCGACATGAAAAGAATTTCTCCATATCTTTCCTCTCTGCTCTTTCTACTCCTTGCCCTGCTCCTCAGTCTGGCCATTGGCTCAGTGTTCCTTTCACCGGCTCAACTCTGGGCCGCATTGACTGGGCGTGGCACAGAAGTTTCCATGGCTATCCTGTGGTCTATTCGTTTGCCGCGCACCGTGTTGGTCGCTTTAACCGGCATGGCCCTCAGCGGCAGCGGCGCAACCTACCAGGGACTCTTTCGCAATCCCCTGGCAGATCCGTTTTTGATCGGTGTGGCCTCCGGCGCCGGATTGGGCGCAGTGATCGCCATGAGTGTGAATTGGCCTTATTCATTTTGGGGGTTGCTGGCTATCCCGATGGCTGCCTTCGCTGCCGCGCTGCTGACAGTTTTTATTGTTTATTCCCTGGCTCGCATCGGCAAAACGGTCCCAACCACAAATCTGATCCTGGCAGGCGTGGCCTTCTCATCCTTTGCCACGTCATTGACTTCATTTCTAATGCTTCGCTCGACCGGTGAGATCCGCCGCGCTTTGGGCTGGTTGTTAGGTGGGGCGAGTCAATCAGGCTGGACGCCGATCATCGCCATAGCACCGTACCTTTTTATCGGCCTCGGCATTTTGCTCTTTAGTGGTCAGGCCTTGAACCTTATGCAGTTCGGCGACGAACAGGCACAGCAGCTCGGCTTGAACGTCACCCGCGCTAAAACAATTATGCTTGTATCCGCCTCGCTGGCTACTGCCGCAGCTGTCGCGTTCTCGGGTATTATTGGTTTTATTGGGCTGATCGTTCCGCATGTCATGCGGCTATGGTGGGGTGCGGACTATCGCCGGCTTATTCCGCTTTCGATCATCAGCGGCGCAACAGCTTTGCTGACCTCGGATATCGTCGCCCGGGTTGTGATTGCGCCGCAGGAGATCCCGGTTGGCATTGTCACGGCCCTGGTGGGCGCGCCTTTTTTCCTGTGGGTTTTGCGCCGTGCCAAGAACCAGGGCTATTGGTGACGATTGCAGAAGTTCGCTTTCATGCTCATTGCTATATGTTGCATTTGTTTTTGCTCACAGCTCTCCATAAAGTACCCGAAAAAATGACGTGTGCGGGGCGCACACCCCGCACACGTCATTTTCCGAAGGCCGAAGGCCGTAGGTGCAGGTGCTCTCCCTGCAAAGGTGTTCTTCGCGCAGCATGCCAGGCTGAAAGTCGAAGATGCCGAGCGATCTTCTCGGCGCGCAGATGCCGAGTGTTATTCTCGGCGCGGAGATGGCAAGCGTTGTTCTTGCCGCGAGCGGAGCGAGATCCCGTGCAGCGGGGCTTGGGGCGTAGGTGTGAGTATATAGTTGCAAATTAAGGGTATTTGCCCTGTGAACGAAAATCCAGGCCTGGAGGGCTCGTTTGGAAAAAGTACTTATTTCCTGGAGCGGCGGAAAAGATTGCGCCCTGGCGTTGCATGAAATTCTTTTAAGCCGGCAGTATCAGGTGGCTGGTCTGTTGACAACCATAACGGGTAATAATGATCGCCTCGATATGCATGATATCCGGTATAGCTTGCTCGAAAGGCAGGCTGAATCCCTCGGCTTTCCTTTGGAAATGGTGTCTATATCGAGTCATACCTCCAATGCCGATTATGAGCCCAGCCTTGTGCAAACTTTGAGGAAATATAAAGAATCAGGGGTGACCTCGGTCGTTTTTGGCGACATTTTTCGCGAAGACCTGAAAAAATATCGGCAGCTGAACCTCGCCAGGCTGAGATTGAAGGGGATCTTCCCCCTATGGAAAAGAGATAGCTTCCAAATCATGGAGTCGTTTATTACGTTGGGGTTTAAAGCTGTTGTCGTGTCGATTAACACCCATGCACTCGACGGCCATTTTGTCGGTAGGATAATTGACTGGAAATTCTTGTTCGACTTCCCGAAAACTGCCGATGTTTGTGGCGAGCATGGTGAATATCATACCTTTGTCTACGATGGGCCGATTTTCAAACAAGCCATATCGTATGAAGTAGGCGAAACTTTCCTGAGAGATAACCATTTTAATTACTGTGATTTGATACCCGTTTGACGTTATGTTATAGGGTACCGCGTAATTACTTAAACCAACATTTTTTTACCCCACATTGATGAAAACAAGTTTGGAGGTTTATGCAAAGTAGTAGGCTCTCGGAGATGGCAAGTGCTCTCGGAGACCCTGTGCTCTCCAGGGGCGGAGATTGCCGCGCCCTACCAAAGTGGTAGGCGAACGCCCTACCAAGAAGCAGCAAAGATCAGAAACTATTCGTTTATGACGGCTCGTACCGCGTCATCGAAAATGGTTATTGGTGACCTTTGCTGAACGATCGCAGCCCTAACTCCATCCCTGGAGGGTTCTAGTGGAAAAAGTGGTGATTTCATGGAGCGGGGGAAAAGACAGTAGCATGGCGCTCCATGAGATTCTTGAAAGCCGGCAATATCAGGTGGCTGCTCTGCTGACAACCGTGACGGAAGATTACGATCGCATCAGCATGCACGGCGTCCGGTGTATCTTGCTCGAAAGACAGGCTCAGTCCCTCGGCCTGCCTCTGGATAAGGTGCTTATTTCGAGGCAATCGCCCAATGAAGAATATGAGGCCAGGATGGCGCAAGCCCTGATGAAACATATGGAATCAGGAGTGACCTCGGTTGTTTTTGGTGACATATTTCTCGAAGACCTGAGAAAATATCGCGAGAAGAATCTCGCCGCATTGGGAATGAAGGGTATCTTCCCTTTATGGAAAAGACATACTGACCAGCTCATGCGGTCATTTATTGCACTGGGGTTTAAAGCGATTACCGTCTGCGTTGATACACAAGCGCTTGACGGACGGTTTGTCGGCAGGACGATTGACCGGCAATTCATGATCGACTTACCCAAAACTGCCGACGTTTGCGGAGAAAACGGTGAATATCATTCCTTTGTTTACAATGGGCCGATTTTCAAACAAGCCATATCGTATAAAGTAGGCGAGACCGTTATGAGAGATAACCGTTTTAATTACTGTGATTTGATACCTGTTTGACGATACGTTGAAGATCGAGGAGATTAGCAGGTTTTTATGGAAATCACTATTCGTGAAATCGACGCAAATACTCTTCAATATATAAATCGAAGCGACAACTCTTTCATTGTGAAATCACAACTTTTGATAAACGCTGAAAACGGAAAGATAAGCTATACCGTTATTGACGTGCCACCGTATATGAAACACTACCAGCCGGATGAAATCGATTACTCCACGTACATCTCAAATCCTGAAAAGGGTGTTTATTTTGCCTTCGTGGAGGGTGATCTGGCCGGGCAGATCAGGGTGCTTAAATGGTGGAATGCCTACGCTTACATCGGTAGCATTGTAGTGGATAGGCAGTATCGCAGGCAGGGAGTTGGTCGGGCGCTGATCGAGCGGGTCGTGGATTGGGCAAAAGCCAAAGGGTATCCCGGCCTTATGCTGGAGACCCAGAACAACAATGTACCCGCCTGCAGACTCTATGAAAAATGTGGATTTGTATTGGGGGGCTTCGATGGATATTTGTATAAAGGATTAAACCCTGCTGCGGATGATATTGCCTTGTTTTGGTATCTCATATTGGAAGGATGATTTGGTGATTCTATGCTGAAGATCAATGCGTTGTCAGTCGCGTATGGTCAGCGCGATGTTTTACATAATGTAAGCCTCGATGTGAAATCGGGAGAAGTGCTGGCCCTGATCGGGCCAAACGGCGCGGGTAAATCCACCCTGGTGCGCGCCGTCAGCGGTGTAATCCCCATCCAAAGCGGGCAGGTCCGCACGAACGGCGATGACTTCGCGTTGCTATCGCCCATGCAGCGTGCACGCTATCTGGCGGTTGTGCCGCAGGCTGTATCGCTGCCTGCGGCTTACACGGTTTGGGAAACAGTCCTGCTTGGGCGAACGCCTTATCTTGGATTCCTGGGACAACCCTCTCTTAAAGATGAAAGCCTTGCGCGCAGCGCTCTCGAGCGCGTGAGCGCCTTCCCTTTAGCTGGTCGCCGTGTCGGCGAGCTATCAGGCGGGGAACAGCAGCGCGTGCTTCTGGCGCGCGCCTTGTGCCAGTCTACGCCGATCCTGCTGCTTGATGAACCCACCGCGCATTTGGACCTCCAGTACCAGGTCAGTCTGTTGGAAATCGTGAGCGACCTGGCGCACCGCGATAAGCTGGCCGTTTTGATCGCTTTGCACGATCTCAACCTCGCTGCCCGCTACGCGGACCGCATGGCACTGATGGTCGCCGGACAGATCACTGCCATCGGTTTGCCTGCTCAAGTGCTTCTTCCCGATGTGATTGAAGCTGCTTACTGCCTGCCGGTTAAGGTGGTCAAACACCCATTTATGGATGTGCCGTGGGTGCTGCCAAGCTCCCCCCTGCCTGCTGGTGGCAAAGCTGGGGAGTCAGGGGTGGGGGAGAAATAAAAAAAACAGCCCGATGCAATCGAAAATTTATCAAGAACATAAAAGGGATTTACGCTTTTTTGAAAAAATTTTTCCTAAGTGACCTTTATGTCCTGAGTTTTTAATCTTCTCCCGACAAAAGTTATAGCGGCATTATTTTGAAAAATATCTGTGAAAATCAGCCGAATCTGCGCAATCCGCGTTCTATTTATTTATCTCACCAGATAAATGATTGCGACAATAACACCGATGGTCACCACCATCCACCGCAGGGTGGATGGCTTTACATAGCCCGCCAATCGTCCGCCCAACACCCCGCCGATCAATGCGCCGACCGCCATGACCGCGGCTGCCGGCAATATCACGCGTCCCGAAAAAAGGAAGAAAACCGCCGCGGCAACGTTCGCGCTGAACGCAATGATCTGTTTCAAAGCGTTGAGCCGCGTAAGCGTGTCTTCCATGGTCAGTCCCAGCACTGCCAGAATGATCACACTAAGTCCTGCGCCGAAATAACCGCCGTAAACCGCGCCCAGGCCAACCGGCAGCCATGACCATTTTTCGGTCCCACCTGCGGACTGGCTTTGGCTCATACGCCGCGTCAGCCAGGCCCGCACCGGATCTTGAACAGCCAGCAAGCCGGAAGCCATCAGGATCAGGAAGGGCACTAACTGTGTGAATAATTTTTCTCCCGTCCTGAGCAGCAAAATACCCCCGATCAACCCCCCAACGACACCCGCAGGGATCACGATCCACAGTCGTTTCTCCTGGCCGCGCAGGTCTTTGCTCTGAGCGAGCGTGCCCCCGATGTAACCCGGACACAACGCTACGGTATTGGTGACATTCGCGGCAACAGCCGGTACCCCGACCGCGGTTAGCATGGGAAAAGTGATGAGTGTGCCGCCGCCGGCCAGTGCGTTGACTGCTCCGGCTGCCAGAGCGGCTAATCCGACCAGGATAAATTGTCCAATGAGCATGAGGTTTCTGATATCCTTTTGTTTATAAAGACTCTATCCATAAATGGAGGAAACTGCCCCGCGCCGCGGGTGATCTCTTCTGGAGTTTATGGATAAGCTCCAAGTAATGGAGCAGGGCAAGTATAGCATCATTGTTTTTCAATCGATTCACGCGAGAGATATTGTTGTAGTTGGAAAAATAAAAAGCCGCCTTTTGAAGGCGGCTGTATCTGATAAACGTTTGATCTATTGTGATACAGAATATAAACGCCATTCGCCTGGTACACCCTTTAGTGCGTGAAGGCCGCGTTCTTCGAATTGGATGCCTGACCCCACCACTAAATCCTTTATAGTGCTCGAGACCAGCACTTCGCTTGGTTTTGCCTCTGACAATACCCGCGCCCCGATATGCACGGCGATGCCCCCGACATTGTCGCCCATTAATTCACACTCACCCGTGTGCAAGCCCGCCCGGACTTGAATGCCCAAATTGCGAACTCCATCGCGGATGGCGCATGCGCAGCGGATTGCGCGTGCAGGGCCGTCAAAGGTGGCGAAAAAACCGTCGCCTGTTGTATCGATTTCCTGCCCGCGAAAGAGTGCCAGTTGTTTCCGCACCAATGCGTGATGGCTATCCAGCAGCTCGCGCCAGCGATGATCGCCCAATTCCACTGCCGTTTCGGTCGAGTTGACAATATCTGTAAACAGCACCGTAGCCAGGATCCGGTTCGATTGCGGTGCAGGTTGTGTTCCTGTCAAAAATTCTTCAACCTGGTCGAGGACCTTGTCTCCTTCCTGGCCTAACAGAATGTGGGCGCTGCCTGGAAACTCGATTAACTTCGCACCAGGGATATGCTGCGCCATGTAACGCGCCCCACCGATGTCAACGTCGTAGTCATCAATGTGATGTAATAGGAGCGTTGGCACATGGATCGTCGGCAAAATCGCGCGTGCATCAATTTGGGAATTCATCTTCGCTAGCGCAAGTGCCGCACCAGGGCTGGCACTCATCCGTTCATACCTTGCAGTCATTAATTTCATGTGCAGATCATTTGCTAATTGTGGATCTGCCTGCATTTCTTCCCTGACCTGCCCCCAGCCTCTTTCAATTTCTTGATAAAATTTTTCGCGCTCTTCAACGGTGGGGCCCCATGGATAATCAGGCGCCCAGAGCCTCCGTGCGAACGAACCGTATAAGACCAGCGCGCTCGTCCGCTCAGGGTAGGTGGCTGCAAATAACAGGCACATCACACTGCCTTCGGAGATACCGAACAACGCCGCCCTTTGAGTTCCTACGGCATCCATTACGGCCCGTACATCGTCCATCCGCTGTTCTAGGGCTGGCAATGCATCGTTAGGCACTCGATCCGACATGCCTGTTCCACGTTTGTCCAGCGTTATTACTCGGGCGAATGATGCTAATCTCTGCAGAAAGCGTGCATAAGCTGGTTCTTCCCATCCTACTTCAAGGTGAGACACAAAGCCCGGAACAAAAATAAGGTCGAATGAGCCGTTCCCGAATACCTGATAGGCAATGTGAACATCGCCGCTCAGTGCATACTTCGTCTCAGGCGTCATGGGCAGCCATCAAATTGGGATACATGCGGTGCGTGCTCCCTTTTGAATAACGATCATTTAAGGAAGTATAGCATTCTTCCCCTTGTGTTTCTAGTTTGCAAAATGTATAATCGGCCCAATAGATTCTCCAGGAGCAGTACGCGGAGAGAGGCCTGATAGAGAAGGAGACATTGGTCGAGTAGGGTTGAGTAGCCGAAGGCGTAACGAAACCCGTTAGGTGGTAGTTTCTCGGAGATGGCAAATGCTCTTTTTGCCGCGCCCTACCATCGTGACCATGTTGGAAGTCTCCACAGGTAAACGCCGCGGAAGTCGCCAGGACTTATTAACGAAGAAAGGCTGTTCGCCTAGTAGACCGTTACGGGAATGCCCGTTATAGCACAAGCCGATGATTGTCGGCAATCGAGTGCGCCAATTCTCACCGAATAAAATCTTTGTGGTGTGATAAGCGAATTGAGGTGGTACCGCGAAGCCCACGCTTCGTCCTCATCCCGGACGAGGCGTTTTGTTTTAAACGCCGGGAATCATGATTCGTAAATCGGGAATCAGTTTGGGTGGGGACGACTCCCGACTCCCGATTCCCGAATATCGAACATCGAATTATCTTGTTTCGAACGATAAAGGAGCGCGAATGGCCAAACACGAACTGCCAAAAGCCTATGACTTTAATGCTACTGAATCTCGCATCTACGCCATGTGGGAAAAAGGCGGCTACTTCAAACCGTGGAACGATCCTGATTTGGTAGGCTTTAACCCGGCAGTTGAACCGTTCGTCATTACCATACCGCCGCCCAATGTGACCGGCGAACTGCATCTTGGCCACGCTATGTTTGTCAGCATGGAAGACTTGATGGTGCGCTACCACCGCATGAAGGGCTTTTCCACATTATGGGTGCCCGGCTCCGATCATGCCGGCATAGCCACCCAGCTTATGGTGGAGCGCCATCTGCTCAAGACCGAGGAAGTGACCCGCGAAGAACTTGGCCGCGAGGAATTCGTAAAGCGTACCTGGGATTGGAAGAGGAAATACGGGGGCATTATCAGCAATCAGATCCGCAGGCTTGGCGCCTCTTGTGATTGGGGTCGCGAGCGCTTCACTCTTGACGAGGGGCTTTCGCGTGCGGTGCGAGAGGCTTTCGTCCGCCTCTTTGAAAAAGGTCTCATCTATCGCGGCCCGCGTTTGATCAACTGGTCGCCCGGCCTGAAGACCGCTGTCTCCGACCTCGAGGTGGAATACAACGAAGAAGAAGCCGCGCTGTATTATTTCAAGTACATGCTCGCGGGTAGTAGTAGTAGGGGCGGGTCTAAGACCCGCCCGGAATCCGACGAATTTATCCCCGTCGCCACTGTCCGCCCCGAGACCATCCTCGGCGATACTGCCGTGGCAGTGCATCCTGAAGACGAACGCTACAAGAAATTTATCGGCAGAAAGGTTATCGTGCCGATGCTTGGACGCCAGATACCCGTGATCGCCGACGAGTATGTGTCGCGCGAGTTCGGCACAGGCGCGTTGAAGATCACACCCGGTCACGACCCGAATGACTATGCCATCGCGCAGCGTCACAACCTGCCTGTCATATCCGTGCTGGATGAAGCCGCCAGGATCAACGAAAATGGCGGCCCGTATCAGGGTCAGGATCGCTTCGAATGCCGCGAGAAATTGTGGGCCGATATGAAGAAGGCAGGTCTTGTCATTAAGACCGAGAAATATACGACCACCATCCCGCGCTCGCAGCGCGGTGGCGAGATCGTCGAACCCATGATTTCCACGCAGTGGTTTGTCAAGATCGAACCGCTGGCGCAGGCCGCCCTTGCAGCTGTGAAAGATGGCCGCATCAGGATCGTACCGGAACGCTTCGAAAAGGTTTATTACAACTGGCTCGAGAACATCAAAGACTGGTGTATCAGCCGCCAGTTGTGGTGGGGACATCGCATCCCCATCTGGTATTGTCCCGACGGTCACATGACGTCTGGCCGTACTGACCCGACCCAATGCGCGACCTGCGGCTCGAAGGAAATTACCCAGGACCCGGACGTGCTGGACACTTGGTTCTCATCAGGGCTGTGGCCGTTCTCAACGCTTGGTTGGCCCGGCGAGACACCCGACTACAAATACTTCTATCCCACATCCTATATGGAGACGGGTTACGACATCCTGTTTTTCTGGGTGGCGCGGATGATCATGTTGGGTCTGGAGTTTACCGGGCAGGCGCCGTTCCACACTGTATATCTACACGGTCTCATCCGTGACGAGCATGGACGCAAGATGTCCAAGACCTATGGGAATGTGATCGACCCGCTGACTGTCATGGATGAGTTGGGCACCGATGCCTTACGTTTCACGCTGCTCGTCGGTTCGACTCCTGGGAACGATATGAACCTCTCGGTAAAGAAGGTGGAAGCCAACCGTAACTTTGCTAACAAAGTGTGGAACGCAGGGCGATTTGTCATCAGCGCTATATCAAGCCTCGAGGAACGGCCTGGGATCGGCAACTGGTCGCCGGATACTGAACACTGGACTCTGGCTGATTCCTGGGTCTGGGCGCGGCTCCGGCAGCTCTTGAACGATGTGGATCGGCTCTTCCGGACCTTCCAATATGGTGAAGCCGGACGGCAGATCTATGAATTCTTCTGGTCAGATTTTGCCGATTGGTATGTGGAGATTGCCAAGGGACAGATGCAGGCGGAAGAGACAAGGGAACAAACAGTTGCTATATTGACACGAATTTTAGATCTATCCCTGCGATTGCTGCACCCCTTCACGCCATTTATCACGGAAGAACTTTGGGGACACCTTCGAGAAACGCTCCTCGATTCCCCATTCTCGAAACTTGCCTCCGATTGGCCTGAGGCTTTGATCGTGGCGCATTGGCCCGAGCCGCACCAGCTCGAGGGTTGGGAGGAGTCCAAAGTTGCGGACTTCACGCTCATACAGGACATCGTACGGTCCATCAGGAATCTGCGCGCCGAGAAAGCCGTCAGCCCCGCCAGGCGTTTACCCGCGACCTTCGTCTCCAGCGATAGAGTCAATTTGTTGAAGGAACAATCGTCAACCATCGCAGCTCTTGCAGGATTGGACCACTTGCAGCTCTCTTTTCTCCCCTCTCTTAGGGAAAAACCCGCGGAAAGCGCCGTGATGGTAGTGGGCGCGGTGGAAATCTATTTGCCGCTTTCAGGCTTGGTAGACGTGGATGCGGAACGAGCCCGTCTTAAGAAAGAACTGGCTGAAACTCAATCGCAAATCGACCGTCTTGAGAAACTTCTGGGCAGTGACTTTGGAAATAAGGCTCCCGCCCCTGTAATTGCCAAGGAACGCGAGAAACTGGCTGCCTATAAGGAAACGGCCGGGAAGATCAAAACACAATTGGGATAGGGAACAATCCCGACAAAGGATAGCAGTTGGAGACCGCGTTTTCCATCACGCGGCCTCTATTTTGTTAATATCCAATAAACTCGAATAGGATGGTAACGGATGAAAAATATTTCTTACCCCTTTGGTTCGCACGACGGATCATTCTACGGCTTGCATAGGAACCATGACAAAATTAGTCAAAACACTGGATATTCGTCATTTGACGGCTCTTTGTGCATGGATTACTTTTAAGGCCGCTAGAGATAGTTTTCACAAAGGAGAAATAAACCATGTCCATGATAATTAATGATGATTGCATTGCCTGCGGTGCCTGCATCCCTGAATGCCCCACCGAATCCATTAGTGAAGGTGACGGTATCCTGTATGTGGTTGACCAAGCAACCTGCGTTGAGTGCGTGGGACACCACGATTCTCCCCATTGCGTGTCGGTTTGCCCCGTAGATTGCATTGTTAAGGCACAGTGATCTGATTATAGCTATTCAATTAAATAAATATAAATAAGAACGAAAGTGATTGGTCCGCTGGAAGATCTATTATTTTAATCTTCCTGCGGGCTTTTTTCTATGCATAAGTGTGCCAGAATAAATTCTCCACCAATTCTTCATTATTATATTTAAAATAAAATCGGCTCTATCCCCAGTTTGTTTTTAGCCTGCAGTGCCCTCAAGCGCTTAGCAGTATGATTATCTCCGGGTTCCAGGCTTCAACTTTCAATCTCCCACTTTTCACCTGCCACACAAAGATAACGTATAATCGCATGCAGGGTTATTACTGACTTAGAGGTAAAAAATGGCAGAATTAATGGATTCGTTTCAAGGCCGCCTTGCATTGATTACAGGTGGCTCCAGTGGTCTTGGATTGGCGCTGGCCAACTCGCTGGCAGCACAGGGCGCCAATGTTTGGTTGATCGCCCGGCGAAAAGATGTCCTGGAGAGTGCATTTAAAGGGCTTCCCGCTTCGGCCTCTCAGCGTCATGGGATGATCTCCGCCGACGTATCTGATTGGGGTCAGGTACAGGCTGCAGTTGCAAAGGTGATCCGTGAGGCGGGCGTGCCCGACCTGCTCATCAACTGTGCAGGTGCGGCGCATCCGGGCTATGTCCAGGAGATCCCCACAGAGGTCTTTCATCAAATGATGGACCTCGACTATTTTGGCATGGTCAACATGGTGAAGGCATTTTTGCCTGGCATGTTGGATCGCGGCAGCGGACATATCGTCAATATCTCGTCGGTCGCCGGATTCTGGGCCCCGTTTGGATATT
>JBGQIO010000052.1:0-18455 GCA_041498515.1 Anaerolineae bacterium | reverse complement strand
TGATGAGTTTATGCTCTTATCTTTCCACGATGCAGGATAGATATTTGCTTCTGGCAGGCATTCTGATCGTGTTAGGGTGTTTCCAGAGATATGCGGGCTTATCGCTAGCACCTGTGGGCGGTCTTGTCGTAGTCTATAAATACAGAAATAATATATGGAGCGCGGTTCGATCGTCTTTCCTTTTTGTTGTACCGACGGCTTTTCCTATTTTTTTATGGGGATATCTACACAATTATCCAATTAACGCATCAGTTTTTGGTGAAAGAATACCATACATGCCAATGGTGAACTTTATTGCTGGCTCAGCAAAGTTACTTAACTGGTTCATCCCCGTCCAGATTATTTCGCATGTAGGTCTTCTTTACTTATATATAACCATTCTAGTTTTGCTGACGTTTACAATCTTTTTGACCGGCACATCAGGTTTTCAATCGATATTAAATTCGGCACGGGTAATTCCTCACATAGGCTTCTTGTTTGTATATATAGGTGTTTTGATATTCAATATCACTTCCGAACTTCAAGGTCTGGAAACTGACCGGGCTCACATCATTTTATTGCCTTCATTATTAATAATCTTATTATCTATCGGCAGTCGCTTAATAAAGGCGGTGACGGAAAAATTTAGAATAATTTCTGTCCGTTCGATAGTAATCTTGTTGTTTTTAATCTGGTCGGTTTATCCCGTGAGCAAAACATATTCATACGTTGAGAGATCCAGGGTAAATGGAGACGTAAGTTCCTATAATTCCCTTAATAAAGTTAATATCAGGTACACTTCATTCGCTAATTACTTATCAAGTTTGAATATGCAAAACAAACAATTCTACAGCAATGGCGAGGCTGCTGTTTGGTTTATCATACGTGTCCAGGTTCATTCGCTGCCGAAAAGTGATTCAGGCCATCGACCCACACAATCCTTCCTTGAAGAACATTACAATGGCTGGCCCGGACATGGGAATGACGGATATCTGATATGGTTCAATAGCTATGCCTCAAAAGAGTATCTCGCCACCCCGGAAGAACTAGATATAATCGCTTCTGTGAATCAAGTTTACAGTGACGAAAACGGCATTGTCTATTCCTTGAAATCGCAATAACATAGCAGGAAGGATTTGATGAATTTCAGGATACCTTGTAATTTCATTGGTCAGCTTAGTTTCGTTATCTCATCAAAATATTATTCGGATAAAAAGTTCATATCTTTGGTGACGTCTTATCAATATTCGAAGGTGATCAACTCGAATTGACGGCATATACGCCTGATGATACAATCTCGCCCGCTTACGATGGAAAGCAAGAGCCCCCATCGTCTAGTGGACCAGGACGAAGCCCTCTCAAGGCTTAAACTGGAGTTCGAATCTCCATGGGGGCACCTCGCTGTTCGGCAGTAGAATTTTTGAGCAAGACCGGGATCATCTTCGTAAAGCAATCGTATCGTAAGGTGTCACTCGTTAAAATAAAAACCTGACGGAATTTATTCATGTCAGGTCTTTTATTATTTGAAATGCCTTAGTTCACTCTACGTAGGCCTCTTCTCCAAACAACCCCTCGTCCAAGCCTCCAATCTCGATTTTTTCGGGTACACGCACAGGTGTGATCAGATTGACCAACCACAGAAGTATATAGGTCAGAACGAACGAATAGGCTATGGCGAGCCCAGCTCCCATCAACTGGATCAGGAATTGGTGAACGTTGCCTTCGATCAATCCGCCAACCTTGTTCACCGCAACCGCCGCGAAGACACCGACCAGAATCGTACCTAGCGCGCCGCCCACGCCGTGAACTCCCCAGACATCCAATGCATCATCCCAACCCATTTTGCTTCGCAACTGGATCGCGCCGTAACAAACAAAGGCGCAGATGATGCCGATAATCGCCGCGGCCCAAGGCTGGACATAACCTGCAGCCGGTGTGATCGTCACCAATCCGGCGACCGCTCCGGTCATGGCTCCGACCATATTGGGCTTGCCTTCACGGGTCCAATCCAGGATCATCCAGGTGATCATCGCCAGCGATGCGGCAATGTCCGTGTTGACAAAAGCCACGGCTGCCAATTCATTGGATCCCAGAGCACTTCCACCATTAAAGCCGAACCAGCCAAACCACAGCAAAGCTGCACCAAGCGCGACATATGTGACGTTGTGTGGAGCAAGTTTTTCGCCCTTCTTGATCTTACGTTTGCCAATGATAAGGATGGAGGCCAACGCGGCGAATCCAGCGCTGGTATGCACGACGATTCCTCCAGCGAAATCGGCGAACCCTAACTGCGCCAGGAAGCCACCGCCCCAGGCCCAGTGAGCCATGGGTGTATAAACAAGGATGCTCCACAGGACCAGAAAGATCAAATAGCTTTTGAAGCTGACACGATCAGCGAAAGCACCCGTGATCAGGGCTGGAGTGATGATCGCAAACATTTCCTGGAATACAAAATACGCCATGAGCGGTATCGTTTGTGTGGAACCCGGAACCTGCAGGGTGGCAGAAGCCACGCCCTGCAAGCCGAAGTATTGAAAGGGATTTCCAATGAAGCCTCCGATGTCTTTACCATACATCAGGCTGAATCCGCCAAAAACCCAAATAATTGTGACGATACCCATCGAAACAAAACTCTGCATCATGATGGTCAGGACGTTTTTGCGTCGGACGAGTCCTCCATAGAAGAAAGCCAATCCCGGTGTCATGAGCATGACCAGTGCTGCGCTGACGAGCACTAAGGCTGTAGCTCCGGTATCTAAATTGTTCATCTTAATTTCTCCTTGTCTTTGTGGATAATTTGGTAAGAACAAATGACCTTATTCAAAGGAACCTGGATCAACAGCAGCCTATAACGTCACCTCCTTGACAAATTCTTGATGGGCAAAAAATTAGGCGCTAGCCTGCCCGATTGGGCTCCGACCAGCGCCTTGTTATAGCTATTCCAGGGTATCGCTAAAGCAATTAAGATTCATTGCTCCGATTCCCAGTTCACCTCCATTTTGATTTTGTACACAGGCTGATTGTAAACTGTCCCAATTAACTGTCAAGTGACTAAATTCATCGAATTAGGAAGCAATCAACGCCATAGCGCAACGTGAAGGAATTGTATAGATTTGAGTATTCCGCGACAACAAGAACACATTCCAAAACAAGTTAACTAAGGCGATCATAATTATTTTCACAGTCGCTCTTCCGTTACGATACTCAGCGTAATATGTCACATAAACGGGACAAACCGTAAAGCAAACCTGATACCTTATCTCATGCAATCTGTTTTGAGTTGCGCGCGTTTCTATAAAGAATATATTCAAATGATTATTAATTTCCTAACACATCAATATAAAAGCGTATGTATATTTGTCCAAAACCGGATAAATAGCACATGAAATAATAATAGAAAGTAATATACTTAAGCCACTGTGATATGTTATATAAAGGATGGCAGACTAAAATATAACCTTCTACAACAAGGCGAAATCGAATGTAACCTGGCCATGATTTCGCTTTACCGTATGAAAACCGAGCATGACACAGCTGGAATTGAGAGCTTGCCAAAGAAAACGGAAAGTGATTTGACGCACGGCTTAATCGTTTATACAAAGCGTGAGAGGCTGGTAAAAATGGATACCTCGAGATCTTTCTCATCCGAATTATGAATCAGGTAGAATTAAGTTCTAAGCGGGCAAAGGTATTCTAGACTTTACTTCTCGACGAACTATCACCGGTTAATGTACATTCCTCCGAGGATCTGAGGGCCTTCTACAATGCCCTGCCTCTGTACGATATTATTTTTAAGGAACAAGCATGCAGGAAAAAACAAGAAATTCTTCACGGGGATATTTGATCGGTCTGAGTGCGACGATATTCCTGTCTTTCAACGGAATATTGATCAGCTATCTAAATAGGATCTATAACCTACCATCGCTGGTGCTCGCGTTCTGGCGAGATTGCTTTGTTGTCCTCGGCTTAATCATAGTATTTGGCTTATTCTGGCGAGGTCGCCTTCGTCTCAATCGTTCTCATTGGGCATTCTTCACCCTTTACGGTTTGACGCTTGCCCTGTTCAATACAATGTGGACATTCTCCGTACAATTTAACGGTGCCGCTATAGCAACAGTATTGGCGTTTAGTTCTCCGGCTATGACGGCGGTCATGGCACATTTCATATTCAAGGAACAAATCAACAACGTCAAACTGTCATCCATTATTATCAGCCTGATCGGTACGGCGTTAGTTTCAGGCGCTATAGATCCATCGTCATGGAAAATCAACCCTTCAGGAATTGCCTTCGGCCTACTGACGGGTTTATTCTTTGCATGTTACACGTTGTTGGGTAAAACCTCTTCGAATAAATCCATTGACCCATGGACGACCATGATCTACGGGTTCAGCAGCGCAGTGTTCTTTCTATTTCTTTTCAATCTGTTATTGAATATTTTTACAGGTCAGGCTCTTTTTGGAAATTTCCTATGGCTGGGCACTTCCTTAAGCGGTTGGGCAATCCTGGTGTTCCTCGGCATTGTCCCGACGGTAGGCGGTTTCGGACTCTACTTAATGAGCCTCGGATATTTACCGGCAACGATAGCCAACTTGATCGGGGCACTTGAGCCTGCTTTTACTGCGATTTGGGCTTATTTGGTTTTTCATGAACAATTGACGATTATCCAATTGATCGGGAGTCTAATAGTATTTGCCAGCGTGATCATCTTACGTATCGGCGAGAATCATCGGAGATCAGTAAGTCTATCGGCAGCAAAAATATCTTAGCAATGACGTCATTTCAAGATAACCAGTGTATGGTATCGTCCGTAGCTGGCAGCTGAATAAGGGATGGCTAAAGCCGAAGCTACGAGTGTTTTTGCGATCCCATAGCTCTTAACCAGAATCCAAGCTATTTATATTCCCGTGCAGAAATGATTCATTATCACGAAAAAACCTATCGATCATTTAAAATTGTTGTAGAATTACAATAGAGACTTTCCTCATGACCACCAACTCACCGGAAACTAATCACAGGAATACCCGCAGTTTATTATTCGCACTTCTTATCGGTGCGCTCATGCTCATCCTGACACTTTGCGTAGCACTCACCATAACCCCCAGCATTGCCAGCACCTTCGTCGGTGTTTCCTCCCCTACTGCACGTCCCCTCTCCTGGTCGGTAGCGGAGATAGCTAAACCAACCTACACGCCTGCACTGGTGGTTCATCCCCTCTCCTGGTCGGTGGCAGAGATAGCTAAACCAACCTTCACACCTTATCCTTTACCTGCATTCACGTCTACTCCTGAAGATCCCCCAACAAGCATACCCTCTCCTACCAACACATCGTCGCCGCTAACAATGAACATTGTAGAAGATTCCGGCGGAGCTGCATCGGGTGCGCAAATCTATTCTTCCAAACCACTGAATTCAGTGCAAAGCTATTCGGGAGGGAAATACATCCTGGTCAGCATTTCTCAACAGCATTTAACCGCTTACGAAAATGACCAGGTGGTTTACAGTTTTATCGCTTCTACGGGTATGGGCAATTCCACACGCATCGGCACATTCAGCGTGCTCGACAAAATTCCCAATGCCTACGGTGCAACGTGGAATATCTGGATGCCTAACTGGCTTGGAATTTACTGGGCTGGTAGTTTGGAGGATGGCATTCACGCACTGCCGATACTTCCGAGTGGAGATCGCTTATGGTCAGGTTATCTTGGTACACCGATCTCCTTCGGATGTGTTGTGCTGGGTGTGGATGAATCATTACAGCTATACAATTGGGTTGATGTCGGAACACCCGTCGTGATCAAGTGGTGAAGGGCCGAATCCCCTTCCCCGTTTCGTTTTAAATTTCACAGGCATGACCGATATCCTGGTTATTGGAAGCCTTAACGCAGATCTGGTCGTACGCGCTCCGCGCTTCCCTGCTCCAGGTGAAACTATTCAAGGCGAAGACCTTGTCATTTTCCCAGGCGGGAAGGGTGCAAACCAAGCCGTGGCTGCGGCTCGACTTGGAGCCAAGGTTGCAATGGTTGGCCGTGTAGGGAAAGATTCTTTCGGTACAACTCTCATTGACAATCTTAAAAATAATAAAGTAGATGTGAGACACATATTACGGGATGACTCAACCCCAACAGGTACAGCAGTCATCGTTTTAGACTCCCATGGACAAAACACCATTGTGGTCTCACCGGGCGCGAACGGTAAGGTTAATTCTACAGATATAGAGCCCGAAGCTTTCATGGATTCGCCTATACTACTGGCTCAATTCGAGATCCCCTTGGAAACGGTGATTTACTCCGCCAATCTCGCTCGGGAAAAAAAGCTTCGTATCCTGCTCAATCCGGCACCGGCACGCACTCTGCCGGACGAATTGTTAATGACCGTAGATTACATTGTTCCCAACGAAACTGAGCTTGGCCTTTTAACAGGAAAACCAGTCAATAACCTTGGCTCCATCGAAGAGGCCTGTCGCTCATTGATTTCACGCGGCGCTCAAAATACAATCGTAACGCTTGGCGCGAATGGAGCTTTGATCGTGAACAAAAATGGAGCGAAACATATACCTGCTTACGAAGTAAAAGTTGTGGATACCACTGCCGCGGGCGATGCATTCGTGGGTGGTTTGGCTGTCGGATTATTGAATGGCAAATCGCTCGAAGATGCCGTACAATATGCTTGCGCTTGCGGTGCTCTGGCTGTAACAAAATTCGGTGCACAGCCTTCTTTGCCCACAACAGAAGATGTTGAGAAATTATTACACCACTAGGATCGATGTTTCTCCCTTCTGTAGAGGTCGGATTAAGTTCCACCTTGGGCGATTATAAAGTCTTCCCTACGGATCAACATGGATCAGAAACGCATTCTTTTCGATACCGATCCCGGAATTGATGATTCCCTGGCGATTCTGCTCGCACTGGCTTCACCAGAACTCAGTGTAGAAGGCGTAAGTGTGGTACATGGAAATTGTTCAGTTGACCAGGCAACCACGAATGCTCTCTCTGTATTGGCGCTTGCCAATGCAGATCATATCCAGGTTTCACGCGGCTTCGAGCTGCCTTTGGTTCAACCCTCCCTGCTAGCACTGGAAACACATGGAAACACAGGTGTAGGTTATGCAGTATTACCCCGCCCAAACGAGAAACCCATCGCTCAACACAGCGTTGATTTTCTCATAGAGAAAATCATGGCTGAACCAGGCGAAATGACTCTGGTGTGCATCGGACCGTTAACCAATGTCGCTGTAGCGATCCGTAAAGAGCCGCGCATAATCTTGGCTGTAAGAGAGGTTGTCATTATGGGAGGAGCGATAAGACATCAGGGCAACGCCACTCCACTGGCGGAATACAACGCATATGTGGATCCACACGCCGCATATATGGTCTACCATAGTGGCATGCCAATTACCCTTGTTCCACTGGATGTTACTTATCAATGCATTTTGACAAAAGCAGATGTAAAGCGTCTTCAATCCATTAAGTCTCCGATCTCAAAGTTTGTAGCAGACTCCACCCGTTTTTACATGGAATTCCACGACGAATATCAGAAAATCGACGGCTGCATCATTAACGATCCACTCGCACTTGCACTGACATTCGCACCCGAGTTGTGTGATTATGAAGAACATTACGTGGACGTGGATATTTCCGGCGGCGTCTCAATGGGCAAAACCTACGCCGATTTTTACAAGATGACCAAGAAACCGGCAAACATGAAAATTGCATTGGACGTGCGCGCCAGAGAGTTTATCGAGTTGTTTTTGGAACGTATTGCGAGATTGAGTCTTGTTCTGGCGTGGTCTGACACCCCACCACAACTATAGCTGGAGGTGCCTAGGAAACGACAGTCTATTTCTAGTCCCGGAAGATTCGGTTCATGATCCAACTCTAGAAAGGAGATGCAAGATGAATGTAATTTATCTGATCATTGTAGGCGTGGCAATGGTCATTCTGCTCGCGTGGGCGTTCCTTACCAACCGCCTGCAGAAAGACTTCAACACAATGACATGGGCACTCATTCCTGTCGCCATCGCCATCAACATCGCCATCGGTCAGATCGTTGTCGCACTTAAACTACCCGTTTACCTCGACTCGATCGGTACCATATTCGTGGCAGTCACTTGTGGTCCTTGGGCCGGCGCTATAACAGGAGCTTTGGCGAACATCATTTGGGGTTCAATAGTTGACCCCAACGCGCTGCCTTGGTTTCCAGTGGCCTTTTTCATCGGTTTAGTATCTGGTTTCTGTGCAAGTGGTGGATTGTTTAAGAACTGGTGGAAAGTCATGGTCACGGGCTTTTTGGTGGCGCTGACGGCTGCGACTATTTCAACACCAATCGCAGTAATCGTATATGGTGGCATTACGGCTAGCGGCTCATCCTTCATCACAGCCTATCTACTCCAGTTAGGGCAGAGCCTGGTTCCATCAGTTTTAATCACCAACTCCCTGGTTGAGCCGTTCGACAAGATCTCTACCTGCCTATTAGCCTTCACCATCGTTCAAGGACTCTCTACTCGTTTTCTGGCACGCTTCCCGCGGCCCGAGAACGTGGAGGTCGAAGAAGGAGTTACTCGAACGCAACTCTTCATTGCAGTTGGTGTCGTCATTGTATTGCTGGCACTATATATTCTGTTCGTTGTAAAGCTAGTGAACAAATAGATATTTTCCGATACCCATTCCCATCCCAACGGATCTATTCCGTAAGAGGGGAATGGGTTGATTCAGGATAAAATGCACGAACGACTTTCTTTCTACGTTAAACGCGATAGTTTCTTGCATGGTCTGAATCCGCTGACAAAATTAACCTTAGCATTCGGTTTGACTTTTGTTAGCTTTATCAGTCCCTGGTATTGGACACCACACTTTGTCATATTGCTGGTCATTATTCCTTTAAGTCTTGTTGGGAGAGTTCAGCGAGAATATTTAAACGCAGCGTTCCGTCTTATCCTGCCTACCACGGGTTTTTTATTCTTAATGCAAGCCCTATTCCAACCTATTGGTAAAACGGTCATCTTCCAGTTCTGGTTCCTGGATGTCACAAGCGAGAGTCTATCCTTTGCATTTGAAAACGCTTCGCGCATATTTGCCATGGTTTCCTCATTCACCTTGTTCCTATTGACAACTCATCCAAGCGAATTAATGAGCGACCTAACCCGTCGCGGTTTGCCAAGCCAGTTTGCCTACGTAATTATTTCTACCATCCAAATCATCCCACAGATGCAATCCAAAGCGCAAACGATCATCGCCGCTCAACGTTCGCGCGGCCTCGACACAGAAGGAAGTTTCCTTAAGCGAATCAGCGCGCTCGTGCCGTTGGTTGGACCTCTGGTGTTCGGCTCGCTGGTTGAAGTTGAGGAGCGCGCCATCGCCATCGAAGCACGTGGTTTCACGTCTACAAATCGGAAAACATCCCTGCGCGAAATCCGGGATACCGGCTTCGACAAATTCGTCCGCTGGCTGCTTCTTATGATAGCCCTGGTTGTCGTCTCACTTAAAATCTGGTTATCCTAATCGATTGCTCCTGACGGGGTTAAGACTCATAAGGAGCTATAAAACAATATGGCCATCATTAACCTCCATCAGCTCACCTACCATTATCCGCTCACCGATACACCCGCGCTCACCAAAGTGGACCTTAATGTCAAAGAAGGCGAGTTCGTCGCCATTATCGGCCCGAATGGTGCAGGGAAATCCACACTTTGTTATACGATCGCCGGCTTCATCCCCCATTTCTTCAAAGGCGACCTCGAAGGCAGGGTTGAAGTCGCCGGCATCGAGACAAGTTCATCCACCCTCAGCGAGTGGGTTCTGAACGTTGGATTGGTTTTTCAGAATCCTTTTAACCAAATATCCGGAGCTAAGTACACCGTCTATGAAGAGATCGCTTTCGGATTGGAAAACCTGGGTGTGCCGCGCGACGAGATCAAATCACGGGTCGATCAAGCCCTGGCACTCACAGGCATCAGTGATTTGGCCGACCGCTCTCCCTATTCCCTCTCTGGCGGACAGCAACAACGGGTCGCGCTGACCTCGATCCTGGTCATGCAGCCGAAGGTACTTGTCCTTGATGAGCCAACTTCGCAAATGGACCCCATTGGCACCCGTGAAGTCTTTGGTGTGATCCGTTCGTTAGCCGAACGCGGCATTACGGTGGTGATGGCTGAACATAAGATGGAATGGGTTGCCCAGTTTGCCGACCGGGTGGTCGCTATTTATGAAGGCAGGGTTTTGATGAATGGCAAACCGAGAGAGGTCTTAACCTCAGGAAGATTGGTTGGCCGAGGCTTTGCCATTTCGCGTTATACCTCCACCGCTCGAGAGGCTGTAGAACGCGGCTTTTGGCCAAAAGACCTCGAGCTGCCGGTTACATTGGATGAGGCAGTTCAAGGATTCAAAAAATAGACGCTTTGAATATAGAAGTAAAAGACCTCGATTTTACTTATCCTGCAGGGGTGACAGCTCTGCGCGGCGTATCACTAACGATCAAAGGTGGTGAACAGATCGCTATTGTAGGTCAGAATGGTTCGGGGAAAACCACGCTCGTCAAGCACTTGAATGGATTGCTACAGCCAACCTTGGGTTTCGTAATGATCGGCGATTGGGACACAAGAAAAGTTACAGTGGCGAAGTTAGCGAGGCGTGTCGGTTATGTCTTTCAGAACCCGGATGAGCAGCTATTTTGTCGGACGGTTGGAGAAGAAGTTGCGTTCGGTCCCTACAATTTTGGGTTGGATGCACAGAAAATAGAAGGTCTTGTGAACGACGCACTTCAACTTGTTGAATTAAGCGAAAAAAAAGATACCAATCCCTATGATTTATCCCCTACCTGGCGCAAGATGGTCGCGCTGGCTTCCATTATTTCCATGGACACAGCCTGCGTGATCCTTGACGAACCCACAACCGGTCAGGATGCAGCCAATATAGACCGCATCGCTCGCGTCGTCGGAGAATTACACAAGCGTGGAAAGACAGTCATAACAATTACACACGATATTGACTTTTGTGCAGAGAATTTCGAACGTGTGATCGCGCTTTCCAAAGGGCAGGTTTTGCTGGATGGTCCTGCTGGAAATGTACTTGGGAAGGAAGAAATCCTTGCTCAAACCTACGTTGATCCACCGCAACTGACCCGTCTTGGCCGGAGGCTGGGAATTAAGAAAACAGTTCGGAATCAAGAAGAATTTTTAGCAGCTCTGAAATTAAAATAGTTCCTAAAGGGAACTGTGGTGCCCTTCAATTGTCCATGTAATACAAATGGGTCGCTACCACAAAATTAATTGGTATAAACAACCAATTCCGCATAACCCGAATCATCGTCTAATAGTTCTCGCCTGTAGGTAATATCCTCAAACACCGCCAGTACAATTTCTGCAGTTGTATAGATCTTGCAACCTGACGTAAGATGCCCACCAATCGTTTTACCTTCACCGTCTGATATCGAGAGATGCAAGTGAGAACCATTGGTTGATACCGTCCCTGTCAGAGAAACGATTTCGTAATGGCCTTCATATTCAGAGCTATGGTCGCGGTTGGCAAGCCGCAAGGTTGCATGCGAGAGGCTGCCGACAGAACAAAGCACACAGCCTGCACCTATCTTCTTCCCAACAACAATTCGTTCGATCTCATCCATTAGATCCTGGCCGGGTTTCAAGCGAAAGGTATGAGTTTTCATAAATGCCTCCTATATAGTTCTAAGTATATAAGCCGAATGTGCCTTACAGCAAACTCATTTCTCTAATCAGTCCCGCTTCCATAACAATCATATGAAACGCTGCCGGGTGTAAGTATCTTTAAGGGCCATTGATCATCAATCACGCGATAGTGATCTAACTGAGCCTTCACCTCCTTCATTGCCATATTCGCCTGCCAGATAGAAAGCGTGAAAGACCGCCAATCCTCAACCGGACGTGTCGAACCATAATGTAAGCGGCAGAACAACACTGCCCCGACCGCATCGCGTGTCAACCCCGGCAACGCCGTGGAGCGAAATTCATCGACCAGAACCGGGACTGAATCGTTTGATAATGATACGAGGTAAGGCACATCGAGACCCTGCCCTTGTACAGCGCGATTCACATTCTGTTGGACAATGAAGCCGTCTACATTCAACAGACTGAGAGAGGCGGTAAAGCCAAGCGAAGTGATCAAAGCCGCAGCAGCAAAGGCGCGCTCACGATGGAGTATTTCCAGCAAAACGACAACCCCCAGTAATATTCCGATCCAAATTAGAACGACATGTGTATACGTTCGCAGGCGCGAAAACCCGTAAGCAGTTTCATACAGAATTAAACGCTGATAAGCTGATACCAGCATGATGATCACCAACACGACGATGACTACGTTCAACCCTGAAAAGATCCTGCGTTTTTTGTTGTTCTCTCGGCGCGTTATGGCACCCAGGCCGAGGATCATAAGCAAACTAAAAAAAGCTACCGTCAACAATTCCCCGAAGCCGCGGCGTGCATATTCAGAATATGTGAAGCCTGCCAGATTGATGTTGGCCTGTCCACCAAAAAAATACCTGAATTGAATGACGACAAATGCGGCAAAGAGGACGGTTACGCTGCCGAGCACGACAGTCGTCTCAGTAAATCCGAGGAAGGGATTAACCAGGGGTTTATCTTCACCGATCAATTTCTCGTCTTTGCTCTGCGTAGCAGCATGTAGAAAAACCCCCGCCAGCAAATAAGCTCCTATAAGAATATAGACAAACCGGAAAATATACTGCGGTAGATTATCGATGCGAAAGAATTTGAAAAACAGATCCAGCTGATTACCGAAAATAATATCGGCGGAGCCAAGTAGCGCGGCAAAGATCGCAACGATCGGTATTGCGATCGCAATGCCTCGTAGGATCGGCCAGGGGCTGAATTTTTTGGTCCCTTCGCCGATTTCTGCCTGTTCGCGTTTTACTTCAGTATTGAAGGAAACCGGTCGCGCCAACATACTGCCCGCCAGTTTGAAGAAGCCTCTGACATAATCAGACAGGCTGTACAGAAACCATTGTCCTCCTTCAAAGGTCATCGCAAGAAGGCTCATCAGGAGTAAGGTGCCCATGACGCTGAGGAATAATGTCATTGGTTCAGATCTGATGAAGGTGATAACTGCGAAAAACAGGACCAAAGGAATCAACCACAGGGTCTTACGAGCCGGATGTTGGTTATCCCTTGCAAGGACAAAAAAGCCACCGATCAGGCAAAGCAAGATATAGATGGCAAAGTTGACACCAACCGGTTTCTGCCAGAAAAGGAAGTCAAACAGCCAACCAAGAACAAGGGCAGTGAACCACAACAGGTTAGGATTTTTTTTCATAATGGGTCTCCTGAACAAATTTCGCACAGGATAGCAGAGCAAGCCTTGCGGAGTCTCTCAAAGGCTATCACGATTTCGCGGACAATTACAATTTCCTTAGAATATTATTCGGCCTATTGACATCCAATTCAACATATGTAATACTCTTACCACTGCAAGAGGGACAACAATCAATTGCCATCCTATAGAAAGGAGGAGGTGATGTCCAACATGGAAAGTAGTATCAAACTCAGCGCTGTGGCATCCCTCCTCAATTAATTAGGAAGCCACAGCGCCCACGAGTGCCGTCCATAAGGACGGCATTCTGGTTTTTTAATCGTCCCAGCCACCTCGTTGTGGCGTTTTCTTGCATTTCCAAATCATTGCCCATATAATCATAACCATGTCGGAACGAATGCCCATTTCGCCGTACCATACATTCACCAATTGGTTTGTTCCTATTGCAGCCTTGCTCGCTCTTGCCGGATGGATCTATATCGCTCCCCCTGGCCTGATGGGTAAACTGGATGCAATTGGTTACGCTGTTTGTCACCGTCTGGACTCACACTCTCTTCACATCGGGAATATACAATTGCCACTTTGTGCTCGCTGCACCGGTGAGTTCAACGCGGCATCCATTTCCCTTGTCTTCCAGGCTTTTGTTAGCCGCAAACGCTGCAAACTTCCCAACCGTGGCATCCTGGCAGTGCTGGTTATCTTCTTTCTCTCTTTTGCTATCGATGGATCAAATTCCTACCTCGCTTTGATGAAGACAACCTATCCTGGAGCATTAAGCAATATCCCGAATCTATATGTAACCGATAACACAGCAAGAGTATTTACCGGAAGCGGCATGGGTATCGCAATGGCAAGCATCCTTTTCCCAATGTATAACCAAAGTGTCTGGCGCGTCCCTGAGGATAAGACTGCGCTCGAATGGCCACTTTTCGGTCTCCTGGTCGGCATTGTGCTATTTTTCGATTTCGGAATGCTGACACAGAATCCGGTTATCTTGTATCCCGTTGCCATTCTTAGCACCCTGGGTGTGCTTGCGCTCCTCGGCATGGTTTTCAGCATTGTCTGGATCATGGTCATGAAGCAGGATAATGCCTTCGATCATATTCACCAGCTTTGGCTGCCGGCTATGGCAGGATTAACACTAGCCTTTATACTCATTTTAAGCATTGACCTATTCCGCTTTAATCTAACGCACACGTGGGTTGGGTTCCCCGGAATAACTGGCTAGGAGAAATTATTTCGATGGAAGCCTTGCTAAGCATCTTCTCTGCATTTGGGTTATCGGCCAGCGCCGGTCTTAACGCGTATATACCCCTTCTGGTTGTAGGCATACTGGCACATTATACTAACCTGATCAAACTGAATGCGCCTTGGGACGCCCTCGCCAATCCGTGGATCTTGATCATGCTTGGAATTTTATTGATCATAGAAATGCTGGCCGATAAGATTCCGGCGGTAAACCACATCAATGATTTGATCCAAACCTTCGTGAGGCCCGTTGCCGGCGCTGTCGCTTTCGCGGCCAGTACAAATGTGATCCACAGCGTTAATCCTGTCCTGGCACTGGCTTGTGGACTATTGGTAGCCGGGAGTATTCATCTGGCGAAATCTGCGGCCGTGCGTCCCCTGGTCACAGCGACTACAGCCGGCGCGGGAAATGTTCCTGTTAGTGTCGCCGAAGATGTTTTATCTACCACAGTTTCCTTTCTTTCTATTCTCGTTCCGATAGCAATAGTTATCCTTGTAGCCATCCTCATTCTCTTCGGGTTATGGTGGTGGGCGCGTCGGACGAGTAAAACAGAATCAATTTGAGTGAGAAGGGTTATGCCCGCTTTTGGAGGAATAATGAATAAATAGGCAAACAGTTATAATTCCATCTAATCTAGGACAGCTTGCTCCATAAAATCGAAGCTAATAAAACCAAAAGGAGAAGAGAAAATGAACGCAGATATGTCGTCAGCCCCAGCTCCGATGCCACAGGAACCGAAAAAAAGTAATACTCCGATGATTATCGCTGTGATTGTCGTGGTAGTGTTATGCCTCTGCTGCGCAGTTATCGGTGGCGGATATTATTTGTACCAGAATGGCGATAAGATCTTCGGCACCGGCCTTCTGCTGGTACAGTCTTTGTAGAAAATTCATTAATCTTAACAAAACGACCTCCATTTAATCCGGGGGTCGTTTTGTTTGAAACAAATGCTGTAATTCAGCCAGGGCCGTTAATGCCTCCTGTCTATCTTTTGCATCCAGGTTTAGTAAAGAAAATTCAACTTCATCCAGCACGGTTTGCTTTCCATTCACCGAAACCCATAAATCCAAAGCCAGGTCAACGTAAGAGATTGTTCCTTTCGTCAACACGGCAGGTCGGCTTACGTTGCAATACCAGCCTTTTATGCTTGCATCGTCGCGATCGTAGATCTCAAAGACGTTGTACCAGCGTTCAGTATAAAAGGTTTCAACGTATCGGTCATTCTCCTTGAGCACTATATCCAGGAACGGTGTATCTGGGCGGTTGAAAAAAGCTTCGAGCACTAGCGCGTTCGATTCACGGCTAATGATATGACCTTCGTATCGCCAAGTCACATTACCTTCCAGATTTAATTTTAATACTGTGACCGATTCATTCATCCCAGACATTCCACCGTGACCTTTACCGCGACCTTTTTTCCAATTTTCGGGGCATCTTTAGAATAATAAAATAGACCCATATCCAAGATGACTTTGTACTGGTCTTGCTGAAAAATTACATCTGCTACACGACCGCGGATCACGCATCCTTCCGCGGTTTGTGTTGGACGTGCCAGCAAAGAGACCTTATCTCCAACCTTATGTGGATGCCAACACTTCACATCAAAGTTGCCGAATGTGGTAATAACCTTCCAACTATTCGAGGTTTGTACATGTGACTTACAACTTCCCTCAAACACATTACCCAACCCTAGAAATTGCGCCGCCCAGACCGAACCGGGATGCGCCCACACCTCCGAGGGTATTCCTTCACGCACGATCTCACCAGTGTGCATCATCAAAACACGGTCGGCCACTGTAAAGGCTTCCTCCTGGTCGTGGGTGACATAAATGGCGGGAATATCACTACGCTTGAGTATGATTCGGAGCTGATCTTGCAAATCTTCCTTGAGGGCACGGTCGAGTGCGCCGAGCGGCTCATCGAACATTAGCAGCCTGGGACGCGGCGCGAGGGCACGGGCCAACGCGATGCGCTGCTGCTCCCCACCCGAAAGGTCTATGACTTTACGGTGGATAAAACTTTGCATATCTACAAGGCTCAAAACCGCAGTAACGCGAGTTTCAACTTCATCAATGTGCCAAGCCTTCATTTTCAAACCGAATGCCACGTTATCGAAAACATCGAGGTGAGGGAAAAGCGCGTAATCCTGGAAAACCAATCCAAAGTCACGGAGATGAGCCGGTGTGAAGGCCAGGTCGCGTCCCTCATACAGCACCTGTCCTGAGTCTGGCAACTCGAGTCCGGCGATTATACGCAGCAAAGTGGATTTGCCACTTCCCGACGCGCCGAGCAAGCAAATCGTTTCACCAAGTCCTAATGTAAAGGAAATACCGCGCAAGAGCAGCTGGTTTTCGTAAGTTTTATGAATGTTTATCACTTCCAATTTATTTATAACTTGTGAGGGTGGTCGGCTGCCTGCCATCAAAATTCTCCCGCACCCGGCAGACGTAGTTTCTCGATCAGTAAGATCCCGGTTGTGGTAAGAGCCATAAGGATGGTCGCCATTGCCATCGCCTGGCCGTAATTCGATCCGCCAGGCTGGGAGAGGAACCTATAGATCGCAATCGGGATAGTCGGATAATCGGGGCGTGAAATGACGGCAGTCGCGCCAAATTCGCCCAATGAGATTGTGAATGCAAAAATTGCAGCAGTAAGAGTGGCGCGCCGCAGAATGGGCCAATCCACGGTTTGCCAAACCCGCAAAGGCGAGGCGCCCAATGAAGCCGCAGCCTGACGCAGCCGATCAGGAATGGAAGCTAATGCAGGTTGAAGCGTTCGAATGGCGAAAGGAAGGGCCACAAGCGTATGTGCTACAGGAACCAGCCATGGAAAAGTCAGCCACCGTCCGAAGGCAAGGATAAACCCCAAGCCTAAGGTCACAGCCGAACTGCCAAGCGGAATGATGAGGATAGGATCAAGGATCCTTTCAAGCTGTCCTGGTTTTGCCAGCGCCCACGCAGCAGGAAAGCCCAAAAGAAGCGAGAGCGCTACCGTTAAAGCAGCGTAACTCAGCGAATTTATCGCAGCCCGAACCGGTGGGACGTAAAATATGGAACTTTGGCGGTTGACAAATAATTCAGTGAAGTATTCATCCGTGAGACCAGTTGGAACCGGCCCGCGCTGACCGCGGTCAGCGTCGAGGCGAGAAACCGACCGCAACGGAAGGGCGAGCAGAGGGAGGAAGAAGAATGTAAAAAGAAGGAGAAGCATACCTGAGACGAAAAGCTTTTCACGTAAACTTTTTGGTTTATGTAGGTTACCTCCTGCTGCACCCGGCGCGGTTTGAACAATGGAACGCGTGGAAATCCGTGTATAAAGAATGGCGAATGCCAGCGTACAAAGCAATTGAATAAATGCTAGCAGGGCTGCCAGAGGCAGGTTGAGCATTTGCAAAGCTTGAATGTAAATCTGTACTTCCAGTGTCGCAAAGGCCGGGCCACCCAATAAGAGGATCACGCCGAAACTGGTGAAGTCGAACAAAAAGACGAGCAACGCAGCTGCCAGCAATGAGGGAAGAAGCAGAGGCAGCCTGACATCCCACCATAAACGACGTGAGTCTGCGCCGAGGGAGCGGGCAGCCTGTTCCAATTTCGGGTCGAGCCGGGATAAGGCATTACCCGCGATCCGGGTGACGATCGTCGTATTGTAGAAGATATGTGCCAACAGGATCGCGCCGAGGGTGCCAACGAACTGGATCGGCGGCGAATCCAACCCCAGCATTTGCATGAGGCTGAGGTTGAACCAACCGCGCGGACCAAGCAGCGCGTTGAATCCTGCCGCGACAACAACCGTCGGCAACATGAATGGCACAGCAGTCAATGCGCGCAGGAGGTTTTTACCGCGAAAGTCAAAGCGGGCAAAGAGATAAGCAGCCGGAAGGCCAATGAGAAGAGTAAGAATAGTTGAAAGTATGGCCTGGTAAAAAGTAAAG
>JBGQIO010000051.1:0-18706 GCA_041498515.1 Anaerolineae bacterium | reverse complement strand
TGCAATCATAATCTTCAATATTGGCGCGGACTTCCTTATCTGGGTTTGGGCGCCGGTGCCCATGGATATGCCAACGGGTACAGATATTCGAATGTATTAAGGATTAAAACTTACATAGAAAGGCTTCGCAGTATTCGGAATTCGCCCTTCGATTCTCGAGAACCAAATATTAATTTCCCACTCTCTCCGGCTGTGGTCAACCAACATCGGCAAACCCGACAAGATGAGATGTCCGAGTTTATGATAACCGGGCTTAGGCTGACAGGTGAGGGGATCTCTTTTTCCGTTTTTCGCCAACGGTTTGGACTCGAAATAAACGAAGTTTATCAGGACGAAATCATTGAATTAACTCGGCTCGGATTAGTTGAAAAATCCAGCGATATCCTGCGGTTGACTCAGCATGGTCGTCTGCTGGGTAATCAAGTGTTTCTGCGTTTCGTATAGCTGTGAGAGGCGAGATCACACAATCTCCCTATCACATCAATCATAAATCTCGATTAAGGTATCTGATTCGGTGGTGGTGTCGTTGGGACGGGTGACGGAGCGCCGGGTGTATGAGGTCTTTTTGTCGATGGGGGTGCATTAGAAGGGCATAAATGTGGTTCGAATCCGTTGGGTTTAAATCCAAATGGGGCCCAGCAGGTATTATCGACTTGATAGATGGCTTTGATCGGATAATCTGAACTGTTTTTTATTGGAGATCCGGCTTGTGCCAAGGTGTAACGGTCATTGTAGTTGAACTTCGATGGGTCTTTTAGACCGCCATCTGCCCATACGCCCCACATAAATGCGTTTCCAGCGAGGGAACGCTTAAACGCAAATTCGACCAACGTGGCATCATTTGGATCGATTCTGACCCAAGCCATGTCGGGATCCGGTCCCTGACCTCTGTCGAATACAATCGTCTCGTAACCATCTCCAGGGAAGGGTGCATTCGTTGTTGCGTTCGCATCAGATTTTTCAGGTGAGGCGCCTCCTACATCCTGGTTCGGATCCGAATAAATCCGTACTGTACCCGGGTTCCAGGAGGTTTCATAAGGTTGGTTTGCCCAGATTAAGTAATCGCCGATCCCATCATGATTTGTGTCGATTTCCACACCGTAATCAATTCCAATTGGATCATTCATGTCACCACCATTCAACTGTAGGGTGACGTAATACCAGGTGGCGTCCTGGCTCAACCTAAAGATATTGATGTCCAGGGCAGGGATGTACGTCATTGTGGTTTGTGTAAATGGCCTTTCGAAAAGATTGATGTTGTAGGAATCGCCATACGGAGCACGATTCTCAGGGGCTGTGACGGAAGAATCAACATCATAATTGTTCGCTCCGTTCGGAACAATATCCGCCGGCATAACTAAATGGTTAATTGGCGGAGGTCTTAAACTCGGTTCAGGAGTTGATGTCGATGGATTGTTCTCATTAATGGCGCTTGGAACTGCATTTTGAGTAGATACAGGTTGAGGAGCTCCTGGTGAAATCTGAGTTGGGCTTGAACCCCCTGAAAGAAAAAGTGCATTACAGGCGAAAGTGAAAAGTGAAACAAAAACGGAAAACCAGGATAAGGCCTTGAACGACCGAATTTTCATATCTTCCTCCTTTGGTGAAATCAGCGCTATTTATTCTTATTATGCAGTATTTAATTTCGAAATGCAATAAACCATTAAGGGGATACAGTTTGTAGGATGTGCGGGTAAACCCCGGTCAGATCTTCTAAGCCGGAGGAAAAAGCAAGCCGGGCATTCGAGGAGCCGATCAACAAAGCCGGGACTTTTGCGTTCGTATGCCGCCTCGTAGATAAATCTTCGAGATTGCCATGATCCGAAGTGATAAGGATCAGCCCTTTGTCATCATTCCAATTATCGAGCAAACCTCGTAACACATCGTCAAATATCGTAAATTGTTCAACTGCCCACTTCATGTCCTGTTTGTGCCCAGCGTAGTCACTTGCCCAATACTCAAAAAGGGAGAAGTCGTAATGACTCGCCAATTGTCCAAGCCTTAGGCCTGCGCTGTGAGGATCCAATACCGGTGTATCCGGATAGCCAAGCATACCCGTCCAGCCTGCCCCGGTAAAATCGGCAGAGAGCGCGCGGCCTGCAAAAAGATCTTCCTTGGTGAATAAGGGGAGACCCGCTGTAGTGACTGCCATTGGAATCGCCGAATATAACCGTTTGCCAGAATCGACACCTTGAAAATAACGTGGCGGATAAGCGTTGAGCAAGGCGGATTTCCGGTTTTCCCGCGTAAATTCAATAAATAGGTTTCCATGGAGAAGATGTTTTGCTACCGCCGGATTAGGTTTGGGTCCGTAATGTTCTCCGATCTCCGCAGGGACATTGATACCCGTGAGTAAAACGGCTTGCCCGGTAGCGGATTGGGGTAAACCTTTCACACCAAGTCCGGCATCCAAAGCAAGCAGAGTCGCCCGTTCGCCTGCAAATGGTGCTGAAGCGGCCAACAATTTATGTCCCCCCAGCAAACCTTGTAGAAAAGGCATTTCGAGGCCCGCGAAAGGATTGATCTCAGGATTGTCAGCTCCCAGGCCGACGCCGTCAAGGAATATAAAAAGTACGCGCATGCTTACCAATAATTATTTCAGATTAAGTTCCAGGTGGTTGATTTGAATTGAAAAGTTATTTAAGCTTTCCTCTATGATTTATTAAATAAGAACCAGGCGGAGGGCCGTCCGCGTTTGTCGGTCCCATCCTGGCGTGAGAGCAGTTGAAAGCCTGTTGACCGGATTAAATCCAGGTCGACCTCGGACAGCCCGGAACCGGAAGGCAGCGCTGCGGATTTGAAGAACCCGTACATGAGCCAGTGGCCGCCGCGTTTGAGAATGCGATTCAGCGTAGAAAGATAGGCAGCCCGATCTTCAATGCTGTGAAAACATCCTATATCAAGCGCTAGATCGAAGAGACCGGTGATCCCTTTGAGCCTGGTTACATCGGCAACCGATATGGCGGCGGTTATTTTTGCATTCTGAGCTTTCCGTTTAGCCAGTTGAACTGCTCGCGGCGCGAAATCAACACCTGTGACTTGCCAATTATGCTTGGTCAGTGTAAGAATGTTGGTACCCGAACCACAACCCAGATCAATGGCGTTGCCTGCTGGATGATTGGCTATGTAGTCCAAAAGCTCAGGTGGAGATATGCCACTGTCCCACGGCGGCTTGACATAATACCATAGAACGAAATTTAGATACCGGAGCATTTCAATGATTATTGTTGTTTGACCGAATCTCGTACACGCTGAGGATCAATCTCACCGACCGTGCGCCAGAGTTCATTGCCCTGGGCGTCGAAATAGATATACGTCGGCGTATATTCGAAATCGAAAACTGGCCCAAGCTCGCGGCCAACTTGATCTTGAATATTTATCCGGATGATGTGTAATTTTGGGCCTAACTCATTTTCCAGCCCATCCACGATGGGTTTCTCTGCGGTGCAATCAATTCAATATGGCGATTGGAACTCGAGAAGGACCGGTGTGCCTCCCCCGATCATGGCTTGGACGGCCTTGGCATCACTCATTAATGGTGTTTGGCGTGGATGCAGTATCAACCACGCGACGACCAATCCGGCGACAATTACACCGAATGAAATAAAATCCCTTAGTTTTGGTTTATTGGTAAGCAGGACGAGTCCCGCGACTATCGTCAGGCTGAGTGCGATCCACAAAAACGAATAATGGTTGTAAATCTCGTCCATGTCATCTCAAGATAGTGACAGTACACACTTTGACAATTCAACCCACTTCTTTTACAATCATCCGGCTGGCATCATTCCATTTATAGGATAGGTTGTCATGAAAGAGTATACCACTGAGTTTATCCGCAATATTGCGCTGGTCTCCCACGGAAGCGCGGGTAAGAGCATGTTAGCGGAAGCGTTTCTGCATGTTACAGGGGCGACTACTCGCCTTGGCAAGATCGAGGATGGCACCACAATTTCCGATTACGACGAAGAAGAGATTCGCCGAAAGATATCCTTGTATACCAGTGTTCTACCGGTTGAATATCGCGAACGCAAGATCAATGTGCTGGATGCACCTGGCTACACCGATTTTATTGGCGAGGCAGTCACAGCCCTCAGCGTTGCTGATGGTGCATTAGTCCTGGTGGACTCGGTTGCCGGATTGGAAGTGGGTACCGAAATTGCCTGGCGATATGCAAATGATTTTAATCTACCTCGTTTCCTTGTGATCAATAAACTTGATCGTGATAACGCCAACTATTCAGAGGCATTTGCCTCCGTGGAAGAATTCGCTCGCGCGGGTGGTCAGCGGCTTGTTAAAGTGCAGCTGCCTATCGGTGAGAAGCACGAATTCAAAGGAGTGATTGACCTGATCTCGATGAAGGCATTCATCGGTGATGGTAAGACGGCGTCTGAAATTCCTGCTGATCTATTGCCAGCAGCCAATGAAGCCCACAAAGTTCTCGCGGAGGCAGCCGCGGAAGGTGAGGACGCTCTGCTGGAGAAATATCTTGAAAATGGATCTCTTTCTGATGAAGAACTTATCCGTGGTTTAAAGGATGTCATTCATTCCGGGGCTTTTGTACCTGTATATTGTGCAGCGGGCGGACATGAGATCGGCATTATCCCACTTCTCGACGGTGTGCTGAACCTGCTGCCTTCGCCCGCGGAGGCTCCTGCTCGCCTCGTACAAGGGAAGGATGGAGAGGAGAAATTGACTGCCTCGGACACTGGCTTGTTAACCGCCTATGTCTGGAAAACCACGGCTGACCCCTTCGTAGGTAAGATGACCTATTTTCGAATGATATCCGGTTCAATTCAGGGGGAGGCACGTGTTTGGAACCAGAATAAAACCACGGAAGAACGCATGGCCGGTTTGCATATCCAACGGGGTAAGGAACAAATTGCGGTTAAGACCATCCATTCCGGCGATATAGGCACGGTTGCAAAGTTAACCGTAACGGCTACAGGTGATACATTATGCGATAAGAACCACCCGGTGACGGTGCCCGCTCCAAAATATCCTGCTGCTTTATTCCGGGTCGCGATCACGCCGAAAACGCAGGCTGATGCGGCCAAGATCACACCGACATTAACCCGCCTCTGCGAAGAGGATATGACACTCTCGTGGCACAATGAACACGCCACCGGCGAGACGGTCTTACAAGGTATGGGCGACCAACATATTGATGTCGCGATCCATCGCGCCCAGACCAAATTTCAGGTTGGATTAGTGCCTCATGAACCGAAAGTCCCATATCGCGAAGGAATTACCAAGAAAGCCTCTGCGCAGTATCGGCATAAGAAACAATCAGGTGGTTCGGGACAGTTCGGCGAAGTTCACTTGCGCATCGAGCCGCTACCCTCTGCTGACTTCGAATTTACCGATGAATTAGTGGGAATGAACTTATCGAAATCTTACCTGCCTGCCATTGAGAAGGGTATTTCAGCAACATTGACTCACGGTGCGTTCGCGGGTTATCCGATGAGCAACGTAAAGGTCATTGTTTATGATGGCAAGGAACACCCGGTTGATTCAAAACCCGTTGCTTTTGAGATCGCGGGTCGCGAGGCGTTCAAATTGGCTGTTCAGGATGCCGGTCCTGTTCTTTTTGAGCCCATCATGAACGTCCGCATCGTCGTCCCGGATGCGCATATGGGCGACGTAATGAGCGATCTCAATACCCGGCGCGGTCGCGTACAAGGAACCGAATCGGAGCGCGGCAGTACTGTGGTAGTCGCGCATGTCCCGTTGGCAGAGATGTTGCGTTATACATCCCAGTTACGCTCCATAACAGGTGGACGAGGTTATTTCACCATGGAGCTTGATCACTATGATATCGTCCCCTCGCAAATTGCGGGCATGATTGTCGAAGCTCACAAGAAGGAAATGGAAACGAAAAAAGAAGAGTAATTTTCGGTGTCCGAATGAAGAGCCTCGAATATTGTGGTTTCGAGGCTCTTTTTATTGGTAATTTTTCAGGCGAACGCCCTGTTACGAACGGATCCTTAAAATGGGGCTGAAACTGCTAATATTCGGACGGTTTGACTTTCACAAAATTGCCAGGTAAGGATCTAGATGGTTTTGGCGTCTTTAACCGGTAAATTACATGCTTTCAATTAAATTTGGAAACACTTTGGGTTAAGACAGAATATTCTGCGTTGTTTTTTTATCAGGTTTTCTTGGTTGTTGAAGTTAAAGTGCCTAATATTTTATGAGTAATCTTGACAATTCCAATAAAATTTGTAAAATATATATCAAAATTATTTAAGAAATTAAAAAACCCTATGTTTACCAACCATTGCACATGTATAAGGCGGGGTTCGTAACACCGCCCTCCTTGTAAATAAAGCCAACGAACAGAAGGACGGTGTACGGCTCCGCATTCGAATAGTATCGAAAAGCGCGGCGCTTGTATGCGTCCTTTTTGTTTTCGTTGGCTTATTCTTTTTGGAGCTGGATGGCACTTACAAAGATACAAGAATATCAACTCAGGTCAAGGGATGATGATGGTCTCGAATCTCGGGTTGGGAACACGCCTCTCGTTGCTCTCCGCCGCTTGACCGAAGGTTTGCCGCCGGGTGTGCAGGTGTTGGCCAAAGCTGAATGGTTCAATCCGAGCGGCTCGGTCAAAGATCGTCCAGCCGTCAATATTATCCGGACTGCCATTACTAATGGTGAGCTGGATTCTGGAAAACGATTACTTGATTCAACCTCCGGTAACATGGGTATTTCTTACGCCACCTTCGGTGCGACGATGGGTATTCCCGTGACCTTGTGTGTTCCTGCCAATGCCAGCCCTGAAAGAATTATCATTCTTCGCGCTCTTGGAGCGGAAGTCGTATTGACCGATCCTTCAGAAGGATCAGACGGAGCGATCCTGGTTGCACGCAAGATGGCCGCCGAAAAACCCGAGTTATATTGGTATGCAAATCAGTATAACAATCCTGCCAATTGGCAAGCGCATTATCTGACTACCGGCCCTGAAATAGTAAATCAAACAACCGGTAAGATTACTCACCTGGTCGTAGGTCTCGGCACCTCGGGCACATTAATGGGCATCGGACGCTATTTGCGTGAACTATTATTGGATGTTCGAATTGTTGCTGTCCAGCCGGATGCATCTTTCCACGGTCTTGAAGGGTTGAAGCACATGCCAAGCGCAATCAAACCCGGTATCTTTGATCCCTTATTTGCCGACCGGACGCTCGAAGTGAAGACAGAGGATGCCTATGGCATGGTTCGGGCATTGGCGCAGAAGGAAGGCTTATTCGTTGGGATCTCCTCAGGTGCTGTGGCCGTCGCGGCATTGAAAGTCGCTTCAGAATTGAATGAAGGGGTGGTTGTTACGATATTCCCTGATGCTGGTTACAAGTATTTAAGCGACCATGCGCTGTGGGAGGGGAAGTGACTCTACAGTTTTCAAAGTTTATACTTGCACAAATTCACGCGCATGGCGCGGAGGCTTATCCGCAGGAAGGTGCTGGATTTTTGCTAGGTGTAGAAGAACCAAAACGAACTGTGCAAGTTATATTCTCCCTCTCGAACGCCCGTGAAGAAACGGTCCGGCATAACCGTTATCTGATTACGCCTGCAGATTACCTTAAAGCTGAGATGGAAGCGGACCGGCTGGGTCTAAATCTCATCGGTGTTTTCCATTCCCACCCTGACCATCCTAATCGTCCGTCAGAGTTCGACCGTGAATGGGCGCAGCCTTATTTTTCCTATGTCATAACCAGTGTGGAATCCGGTAAAGCACAGGAGTCCCGCTCCTGGCGGTTGGCCGAGGATCGTTCGCGGTTCGAGGAAGAAAAAATTCAAATCACAATATAATATAAAGGAGCTTCAAATGTCACTCTATTTTGTTCGCCACCAACATTCCGCCGAGACTTGCCCGGCGAAAAATCCTGAAATGGGCCAGATGTTGTTGCAGCATCTGACTAAATCAAATGCCCGCAAGTTTGGCGTGGATTTACTTGGCGATGCTGTTTTGGATAGCCAGCATACGCTTGTATTAATCGCTGAAACCGAGGATAAGCAGAATCTCCAGAATTACATGCAGCCATTTGCACAGGCTGGCTCTGTAGAGATCCTCCCAGCTTCGACTTGCGAAGCTGTCGTTGCGCGCCAGGGTTGTGACCCAGTTCTTGCGGTCAATTAATTAAACATAAGGGGGTTGAAGGTGAGACTCGTCTTGACCTTCAACCTCCTTATCTCACCAGATATGAGGTTCATGATGGCGATTTTGAAAATTCCGACTCCTCTGCGAAGTTACACGAATGGACAGGTGGAAGTGAGCTTGGGTGGTGATAACATATCTGAAGTAATGCACCAGTTGGTAGAAAAGTATCCCACCTTGAAACCCCATTTATATAATGGGGATGGAAAATTGCGTCCGTTCGTTAATCTTTTTGTTGGCGAAAACAACATAAATGACCTGCAAGGGCTGGATACCCCGTTAGAACAGAATACACGGGTGATCCTGATCCCGTCCATAGCAGGTGGATAAATGATGTCAATTCCTTTGCTACCCGGCTTGACACGTGAAGAAATTCTGCGTTATTCCAGGCATTTGCTAATACCCGAGGTTGGTCTTGAAGGACAACGAAAGCTAAAGGGATCATCTGCTCTGGTGATCGGCACAGGTGGACTTGGGTCGCCAGTTGCTCTTTATCTGGCGGCTGCCGGTATCGGTCGTTTGGGACTTGTTGATTATGATGTAGTAGATTCTTCGAATTTACAACGGCAGGTAATTCATAGTACCTCGACGATAGGAAAGTTGAAAGTAGAAAGCGCGCGTGCAAAATTGTTGGATCTAAATCCAGATATCGAGGTCGAAGTTTACAATGAGCCTTTTACCTCCGAGAATGCAATACGGATAGCCAGCAATTATGATATTCTCCTGGATGGTACGGATAATTTCCCAACCCGGTATTTGACGAATGATGTGGCTGTTTTCCTCGGTAAACCGAACGTTTATGCCTCGATATATCGTTTTGATGGACAGGTGAGTGTCTTCTACGCTAAAGATGGGCCATGTTATCGCTGTCTCTTCCCCGAACCACCGCCACCTGGACTGGTCCCCTCCTGCGCGGAAGGTGGTGTTTTGGGGGTCCTGCCAGGAACGATTGGTACACTACAGGCAACCGAGGCATTAAAGGTTTTACTAGGGATAGGTCAGCCATTGATTGGCAAACTCTTGCTTTACAACGCGCTGGATATGTCGTTCGATTTTGTAAAGTTAAAGAAAAATCCAAAATGCCGCGTATGCGGACCCAATGCAGACATTCATGAATTAATTGATTATGAGGAGTTTTGCGGTGTGCCAGGCCATGACCACGATGATGATTCTGCCGGTGTAGGTTTCGATATCACCGCTTCTGAGCTGGCGATCCGTCTAAAGCAAAACCATTTGAAACTTTTGGATGTGCGCGAGCCCCATGAACTGGAGATTTCCGCGCTGCCAGGTGCGGTCAATATTCCGCTTGGGACGTTAGCCGCCAGGCTATCCGAAATTGATTCAGCAGAGGATATGGTTGTCTTCTGCAAAACAGGCAGCCGCTCGACTCGTGCATTGGAACTGCTTGCAAGTGCGGGTTTCAAAAAGGTGAAGAACCTTAAGGGCGGAATAAACGCCTGGGCAAAGGAAATTGATCCAAACCTTCCGATCTATTAGGCTTAAAGCAAAGGGGTTTTAATATAACTGGTATCTCCTTTGAGCCGAGACAACCGGGTAAGTCTATACTTCAGGCCGCCAGATCAATGGCGGCCTGATTATTGATATACTAGGAGGGTCTTTCCAGAAAGAGGAGTATGAATGACAGGCTTGGCAGCTTCTTCCGAAAAGAGAGTCTACGATAATATCCTCGGGGTGATCGGTTGGACGCCGCTTGTGAGGCTCGGACGGGCAGCCTCCAGCGTGGAAGCGCCTATATATGCAAAATTGGAGAACCTTAATCCAGGTGGGAGCGTCAAAGATCGCGTTGGCTTGTATATTATCGAGCAAGCCGAAAAACGAGGTGAATTGAAACCCGGTGGGACTATCGTCGAGGCTACTTCCGGTAACACGGGGGTTGGGCTGGCGATTGCTGCTACCCTCAAAGGGTATAAAACCATTTTCGTTATGCCCGATAAGATGAGTAACGAGAAGATCATGTTGTTACGCGCTTACGGAGCAAAGGTGGTTATTACGCCCACAGCCGTTGCACCCGAAGATCCGCGCTCTTATTATGAGGTCGCGAAACAATTTGCACGCGAAACGCCTAATGCAATCCTGGCGAATCAATATCACAACCCGGATAATCCAAAAACCCATGAGTTGTTTACTGGCCCTGAAATTTGGGAACAAACTGATGGTAGGGTGACCGATGTGGTCATCGGAATGGGTACCGGAGGGACAATTTCCGGGGTAGGGCGTTATCTTAAATCCAGGAATCCTGAAATCAAGATCGTCGGTGTCGATATCGAAGGATCAATACTGTTTGAGATCTGGAAGAATAAGGGAAGGATACCTAAGGGTGCCTATCCAAAGACTTATAAACTCGAGGGGATCGGTGAGGATTTTTTACCCTCTGCAACGGATATCACTGTAGTAGACGATATCGTCCGTGTTAATGATCGAGAATGCTTTTTGTGGGCACGTCAAATTGTCCGCCAAGAGGGCATATTTGCGGGCGGCTCCTCAGGTGCAGCCCTGGCCGGTGCGGTAAAGTATGCGGCCAAACTACCTGCTGACCGATTGGTTGTCGTCATTTTCCCGGACAGCGGCTCGCGTTACTTATCCAAGTTTTATGATAATAAATGGATGCGTGAAAACGGCTTCCTGGAAATGGAATTTGGTGAAGTGACTTTAGGCGACCTTTTGCTTGCCAAGCCGAATAAAACGCTTATCACTGCGACCCTGGGTGATTCAATGCGTAAAGTCATGACAAATATGCGCCAGAATGCAGTCTCTCAAATGCCCGTGGTCGGTGAAGACGGGTCGCTCGCCGGCACCATCGAGGAAGTAGATCTTCTAAACCACGTGCTCGAGAATGGGCACAATCACAGCCCCGACGAGTCAATCGATTTATTGGTACAGAATGCAAAAGCGGTTTTCCCCGCGGGGGCCTCTCTCGGTGAAGCCATGCCTTTATTAACTTCCGGCTATGCCTTGATCATAGCCGAGCAAGGCAAGCCGACAGGCATCCTGACGAAGATCGACATATTGGATTATGTAGCGGGAAAGATGTAATCCTTCCTGAATCTAAGAGACGACCTACTGATTTGTAAGGTGTTTCTTAGGCCTCGTTCTTGGGGATAGAATATGGTTTATTCAAAATATAGCTAATAATAATCTATTGCTTAGGAAGCGAACTTGCATCGGACGCCCTGTAATTTAGCTGGGTATTAATAATAACCGGAATCAGGCGTAAAATTTTCAAATAGTTTTCGACTTAATATATAAGATTCAATTGAAATTAAAAGGAGATACGCGATGCTAAAGAACAAAACCATCCTTGGGCTACTGCTTGCCTTGGTTATCATAGGCATCCAGGTTACATCGGCCCAGGCTGCATCGTTTAATCAAACAGGGACAGTTATTGGAACGATCAACAGTATCTCAACTTCCACCGACTCGACGGGTAATACAATTGTTGTGGTTACCTTAACCGATACCCTGGGGGCAACTCAGACCGTCAATCTGAGCGTTGATAATGCTGTCGCTCTCGGTTTGGTGACGAAGAACGCAGACGGGAGCGTAACAGTCAATGACGTTGTTGGGCAATCCATCTCCATCGATCAGTCATTGGTTTTCACTGATCCTTGCAAATCATCCGAAGGCGCAGATCAATTGGTTGGTAAAGCTCTTACCGACTTCTTCTGTGGATCGCTCGGCGTGGATTATAGAACGATCCAGGATTTCCATGCCAATGGCTTTGGGTATGGTGAAATTGCTCAAGCCTGTTTCATGGCTCAAGCACTCGGAGGTGATGCTGCCCTGTGCGAATCAATATTGAACGACAAGAAAATGGGTGACTTCAGTTCGCTCGTATTGCCGAATGGTGATACTCCGACGAACTGGGGTCAACTTAAGAAAGAAGTTTTGAGACAGGAAATCAAATCTTTAACCAACTTGGGTGCGATCGTTTCTGGACGAGCGGTAAATAATATTAATAGTGCGAATAATCACAGTGGCAACTCTACCGGTGGTAATACTGACATAGGCATCGGCGGCAATGATCATGGACATGGTAATGGGAATGGTCATGGACACGGTCAAGGTAAAGGTCACTAGAAGATCTCTGATTGATATAAAAACCTCGGAGCTTAGAGCTCGGAGGTTTTTTTATGTCTAACTGTGGAAAGTTGGTACAAATACATATATATATGGAATATTATTGATGGCTCAACCCTCAGATCCTTCGGCATTACGCCATCAAGAATTGAACGTTCGGAGGTTTCAACGTACAATGGACGCATGTCCAAGTTGCCTTCACGCCCAACCTATCTTGAAGTAAATCTTCCTCGCCTGAAACAAAACCTAGAGAACATTCATACTTTTGTTAAACCTGCCAGGGTAATGGCGGTATTTAAGGCTAACGCTTATGGTCACGGCGTGGACGGAGTTGCGCCATACCTGGCACCCTTCGCAGACTATATTGGTGTGGCATTGGTTGAGGAGGGGATACACCTGCGTGAGCTCGGCATTCGTAAGCCCATCCTAGTTATGGGGGGTTGTCTGCCTGATCAAATCCCTTTATTCATCGAGAATGATTTAATCCTGGCAGCTTCATCATCGGCGTTACTCGATTTCGCGGAAGAAGCGGCACGTATCGCACAGACAAAATTAAAAGTTCATCTTAAAATCGATACGGGAATGGAGCGGATCGGTGTTCATGATTATGAATCCGAGCCTTTTCTTAAAAAATCTTTAGCGTGTAGCCATTTAGAGATTGAGGGTATTTTCTCACATTTTGCAAACTCCGAAGCGCCCGATCTTATTCATGCAAAATTGCAATTAGAACGGTTCTTAGAGGTTTTAAATTTCTATGATGAACACAGTATTCCGCATCCACCAATTCGGCATATGGCAAATTCAGCCGCTATTCTCCAATTTCCTGAAAGCCATTTCGACATGGTACGACCCGGTGTAATGCTTTATGGTGTATACCCTGGTCGGGAGGTGAAGCAGACGATCGAAGTGAAACCGGCGTTGACCTGGCATTCCAAAGTGGCCTACTCAAAGATCACCAAACCAGGCAGGCCGGTTAGTTATGGATCATTGTGGCAATCCGATGTTCCGACGCGGATCGTGACTATCCCTTGCGGATATGCCGACGGGTATTTCCGCATAATGACGAACCGCGCAAAAGTCATTGTTAAAGGAAAAAAATATTCGCAAGTTGGACGAATCTGTATGGATCAATTCATGGTTAATCTTGACAATGATGAAGCTCGAGTAGGGGATGAAGTTATTCTGTTGGGTGAACTCGGTTCAGGAGAAAGGATCACGCCTGAAGACTTGGCTGATTGGGCGGGCACCAACGAATATGAAGTAATGACTAATATAAGCGTACGCGTGCCACGAGTCTTTACTTCATAGTGAAGTACAATAGGGCGCACGTTTTCAATGATCGACTTCAATTGAGGTGAAAAGATTGACCCGTTATTTACGTGATTATATAACCCTGCTCGGGTTGGCTGGCGCCGTCGTAGTTCTGGATCAATGGACGAAATGGCTGGTCAGGACGAACCTGCCTTACCAAGGCACGTGGCTGCCAAACTGGTTAAGTTGGTTGAGTCCATATGCGCGAATTGTTCATTGGTATAACAGCGGGGCAGCATTTGGTTCGTTCCAAAATGGAAACTCCGTTTTCACAGCCCTCGCCATAATCGTCATTGCCGCAATATTGTATTATTATCCACGCGTTGAAGCGAGCGATTGGACGCTGCGCTTGGCAATGGGTTTGCAGATGGGCGGGGCAGCTGGTAATCTGGTTGATCGACTGCTTATGCAAAAGGTAACCGACTTTATTTCAGTTGGGAATTTTCCAGTATTTAATGTCGCGGATTCATCAATTTCCATTGGTGTTGTTGTCCTATTATTGGGAGTATGGTTTAAGGAGCGCGCCGAGAAAAAATCTATTTCCAAGACCACGGAAACCGGATCGTGACTGAAGAAATTTTCGCCTTCCATTATCAAAAACCAACCAAAGAACGACTTGACCATTTTTTGGTCGAGGTTATACCTGAATTTTCCCGCGCCCGGTTGCAAGGATTCATCAAAGGTGGTTTTGTAAAAATAAATGGTCAACCGACAAATAAATCCGGTCAGATTTTGGAGCGGGGATCGCTTATAGAATTGAGGATCCCAACTGCCGTACCGACAAAGTTGGTGGGTGAAAATATCCCGCTCGAAATCGTTTTTGAGAATGACGATCTGCTCGTGATCAATAAACCTGCCGGAATGGTAGTTCATCCAGCGGCGGGACACAACTCGGGAACACTTGTACATGCTGTGTTAGGTTATGATCCCGATATTGAAGGCATCGGCGGAGAGGGGAGGCCGGGGATTGTGCATCGCCTGGATAAACAAACCTCCGGGTTGATTTTGCTTGCCAAAAATGATAAAGCCCTTCTATGGCTGCAGGAGCAATTCCGCCTGCGAAAAGTTGAAAAGACATATATCGCTTTAGTGGACGGCAGACCACCGACTCCTTCAGGTAGAGTCGAGGCTGCCATTGGACGTGATCCAAGTCACCGAAAGAAGATGGCAATATCACGGGAAAGTCGGGGTCGTGAAGCAATCAGCGAATACAAAACCTTGGAGATTTTTTCAAATCATACCCTTCTGGAATTCCACCCTTTAACGGGACGGACACATCAAATTCGTTTACATTGTGCATTTTTGGGCTGTCCAATTGCAGGTGATGAAATATATGGCAGAAAGAATCCGTCAATTGGTATAGGCAGGCATTTTTTGCATGCGAAGAAATTAAAAATCACCCTGCCGGAAGAAAACCAGCCGCGGGTTTTTGAGGTGCCTTTGCCAATGGAGCTTGAGAAAATATTAATCGAACTGAGAAATCATAGTCGAAAGATAATAGAATAATAATTAATCATCGCTTCTTTGTAACTGATTCTTCGGAACGATCTGGCAAGAAGATCCCTAAGTTACTTTTTGGCCTTCGTTAGGAGATAATGATGGATATCATAGACCTTCGTTCAGATACAGTAACCAAGCCTACTCCTGAAATGCGTGAAGCCATGGCAACGGCAGAGGTTGGCGATGATGTATATGGCGATGATCCAACTGTCAACTTGTTGCAGGAGATGGCTGCCGAGATAACGGGCAAGGCAGCGGGGTTATTCGTACCCTCGGGAACCATGGGTAACTTGGCAGCTATATTAACTCATTGCCAGCGAGGAGATGAAGTCATTCTCGGTCAGAAGAATCATACTTTTCTCTTTGAAGCGGGAGGTATTTCCGCGGTTGGCGGATTACACTCCTATCAATTGCAGAACCAATCGGACGGTTCTCTCTTGATATCAGATGTAGAGGCAGCCATCCGGTCGGATGACCCTCATGAACCGATCACTCGCTTGGTATGTCTTGAGAATACACATAACCGGTGTGGCGGCACCGTTCAAACACCCGATTATACGCGCCTGCTCTCGGATTTTGCCCATTCCCGGGGTTTGAAAGTCCATTTGGATGGAGCACGCATATTTAATGCGGCGGCTGCGTTGGGGGTCCCAGTCAAGAAATTGACCGAGCCGGTGGATTCGGTCACGTTCTGTCTAAGCAAAGGATTATGTGCGCCGGTTGGTTCGGTTTTATGTGGAGAGACTGAATTTATTAATAGAGCACAGCGCGCTCGCAAAATGCTCGGTGGCGGAATGAGGCAAGCCGGCATCCTGGCAGCTGCTGGAATTATTGCTCTTAAAAAAATGGTATCGCGCTTAGGGGAAGATCATCGCCGGGCTCGGGATTTGGCTGAGGGTCTCAGTGAGAACAACGGCATCGATCTCGATTCTGGGACACCGGTTACCAATATGGTGTTTTTTAACCTGGCATCAAAAGTAAAAATGTCCGCACCTGAAGTAGAAGAGAAATTAAGAAGGCGGGGTATCCTAGTGAGCGCCAGTGGTCAACATCGTTTCAGACTCGTTACTCACTATTGGGTTGACGATGCCGCGATCAGAGAGACAGTAGCTGGTTTCGCTGATGTGTTAAATTAGGTTAGCGCAGCTTTGACCCCGGCTATTCCAAATTCTGATCCACAGTTAACTTTTCCAATTTGGTAAGATCGGGTTCGATCTGATTACGGCCCCGTTCCTTTGCGATATATAATCTCTGGTCAGCCAGATCAATTAACTTGATGATATCGTTTGTTTCATCCGGGAAAATAGCAATCCCCTGGCTTACGGTTGGTACTGGGATGGGTTTATCTTCTTTGTTATGAACAGTCAGCGTCGACATTGTGTCGCGTATCCGTAATGCGATTTGCTGCGCCTGGTCGGCACTCGCGTTCGCAAGAGAGATTACAAATTCCTCGCCTCCCCAGCGACCAACAGCATCTACATTTTTAATATGTAATTTTATCGTCGCACATAAGGTGGTAAGTACTTCATCCCCGATCAGGTGACCATAGGAATCATTATATAGTTTGAAATAATCCACGTCGAGCATTATAAGGGCGAGTGGTTGTCTGTCGATCGCAGCCTGGTCCGCTTGTTGTTTCAAGAGCTTAAGAAAGTTTCCATGGTTGTAAACCCCTGTTAGACTATCCATTTCTGATTGACGTTCGACCTCTTCGTGCTGGTATGTGTTGTGAAGGGCCTGAGTTGCGTGCTGGGCTAGGTTGGACAGGAGTTCAAGGTCGGCTCGATCGAAGGCGTTTGGTTTGTAAGAACCGATCGAAATGAGCCCGTCCACTTTCTCACTTTTCATTGGAACCCCGATCCAGGATAAGCTGGTTTTGTGTTTCCCCATAAGTACTACCCTAATTCCAGGTAATTCAACTTCTTTGCGTAGATCAGGTAGGAACAGGCTTTGGTGGTTATTAAATACCCATGAAGAAAGGGAACCTTCCAACTTCACACGTTGATTTTCAAAATATTCTCCGTCATCATACACCAGTTCAAGCTTCATTTCCTCCCCGTCTCGTATGCCAACAAAATAAGTATCTGCTTCTACGGCATTTTGAACAGCAGCATTCAAGAGTGTCATCAATTGCTTCGTATTCAGGGTTGAGGTGATGTTCCGGCTAAAATCTGTAATTATCTCCAGTCTGCGTATATGCTCACGTGATAAATTTTTTAATTGCCGAACCGTTTCAACAACAATGCCGGCTATAACAGCGATACTTAGATGAAAAGTCCATTCTGTTAAATTGTTGATATAGTCGTGCCGGATACCCATCGTAAGAACGGTTGCAAGGAAGATTAACAGATAGGACGGACTACGTTCGGAAATGATCGAGCTTGTAATAACGGCGAGGATGAGTAAAACCCCGACATAAATATCAAGCTGATCGGGGACCGCAAAAGTAATAATACCGAGAACTAAAGCGGTTAACACTGCGTTCACCCAGCTATTGATCTGGTTGTAATTGGGGAGGGGGATTATCCACAAATCGAAGAAGGCGATATATAAGATGCCAAGGAGCCCAATTGCGAAAAGGATGATGATTTTGGGTTGACTGTGAGGCCATAACACAACGCCATTGAACATCGTGATTGCCAATACAACGATGCTGGCTATTGTTGATGGAAGTGCAGATATACGATGCTCCAGTGGGGTGAAGCCGAACCGATATGTTTTCTTCGCCATCATTTACCTGACACAGAAAAAATTCAAAATGTTCTCTTTAACTGTGTTTAATAACCCGCTGTCTTTAACACAAATAAAGAACCCTCTCCCTTGATATTGCCTCAGTCGAAGGATAGCATAAGAGGTCATTTTATTCCGGTTCAAGTACATTACAAAAAATTAAGATACTAGCCTCAAAAGGCAAACTTTGATTTCTGATATAATCACTTTTGTGGTGGGACTTTTGGCGGGGATCCTGCCTATTGACCATACAACAACCTTCGACTGGTAATGATTAAGGATGACAACGCACTTTTCTCTCGATCAAATCGACGAAATTGTTAGGACACTCAAAAAACGGACGTCATACCAACCGCAAATTGCAATCATCTTGGGATCTGGGTTAAATGGGTTTGCCGATTCGGTCATATCGCCGGATTTTATTCCCTTTGGAGATTTACCTCATTTTCCTGTTTCAACGGTCTTTGGACATTCAGGGCGGATTGTTATAGGTAAATTAGAGACCCAGGTTGTTTTTGTCATGCAGGGGCGTATCCATTTCTATGAAGGATACAGCATGGCAGAGGTCACTTTGCCGGTCCGAGTCATGCAACGATTTGGGATCCATACACTTATCGTTACCAACGCTGCTGGGGGAGTGAATCCGGATTTCTTCCCCGGAGATGTAATGCTTATAACCGACCATCTAAACTTCTTGGGAATGATGGGACATAACCCATTAATGGGAACAAATTACGATGAAATTGGTCCGCGTTTTCCGGATATGAGTCAAGCGTATGATCGTGACCTGTGTAACTTGGCACGCGACGTGGCAAAAAAAGAGAACATAAATTTGCGGGAAGGCATTTATGCCGGACTTAGCGGCCCATCGTTCGAAGGCCCAGCCGATTTGCGATTCCTTCGGCTTGCCGG
>JBGQIO010000050.1:0-18869 GCA_041498515.1 Anaerolineae bacterium | reverse complement strand
GGGTGTGCGTTTGCTCATAGATCATGCCGACCAGCAAAAACAATGCACCGGTGCTGAGGCCGTGGTTGATCATCTGCAAGATCGAGCCCTGAACACCCTGGGAATTAAGCGCAAACAGACCAAGCATGACAAAACCGAGATGACTGACCGACGAATAGGCAACCAATTTCTTGACATCCGCCTGGGCATAAGAAACTGCCGCGCCGTAAATGATGCCAATCACAGCCAGGACTGCGATCGTAGGCGCAGCCTGCACCGCGGCCTGCGGGAACAAAGCCAGGTTGAATCGCAGGAAGCCATACGTGCCCATCTTCAAGAGAACGCCGGCCAGGATGACGGAACCGGCGGTCGGGGCCTCCACATGGGCATCGGGCAGCCAGGAATGAAGCGGCCACATCGGTACTTTAATGGCAAAAGCCGCGGCAAAAGCAATGAACAGCCATAACTGAGTATGCGGGTCGATACCGCCTTTCGCAATAAGATCCGGAACCGAGAATGTGCCCTGGTAAATGCCGAGCCACAAGATCGCCAACAGCATTAACATGGAACCGGCCATCGTATACAGAAAGAATTTAATAGCAGCGTAAATGCGCCGCGGTCCGCCCCAGATTCCGATCAGGAAATACATGGGAATAAGGGTGAATTCCCAGAATATGTAAAACAAAAATAGATCTTGTGCCAGGAAAACCCCGACCATGCCCACTTCCAGCAAAAGGAAAAAGAGCATGAAATCCTTCACACGCTCCGCAACTGCCGTCCAGCTCGACAAGATCGAAATGGGGGTCAGAAAGGTCGTCAGCAAAACCAGCAGGATGCTCAATCCATCCACGCCGAGGTGATAGTCGATATTCCAGCCTGCGACCGTGATCCAGGGATACCGGGCGACCATTTGCAGGTTGGGATTGGAGGCGTTGAACATCGTCAGCACCCAGATCGAGATCAGGAAGGTACCGATACTTGTGATCAGTGCAGTCCAACGCAGAGCGTTCTTTGCATCGGATTTCAAAAATAATAGCACAAGCACACCGACCAATGGGAAAAAGGTCATGAGCGTGAGGGGTTGAAGGATAAATTCCATGTATAACCTCGGTTGCAAGTTGATAGTCGCAAGTTTAAGGTGGATCTTTCAATATAATTCCACCTTCTACCCTTGACATCACCTGATCAACAAATATCCCAAAATTGCAATTACGCCGATGAGAACCGCCAGCGCATAAGTGCGAACAAATCCGTTTTGGAGGCGCCGTAGGGAGGCCGAAGTATCCCTGGTCCATTGCGCGAGACCGTTGAAGAAGGCGTCAATGCCACGTTGGTCTGCGTAGCGATCAAGCGCAATATTGCTAAGAAAGTTATAGCCGCCCACGAGCACTTTCTCGTGGAACCAATCGTGCCAGAACCTGCCGTCAATCACATCGGCAGTAATATGGGCGATATCCACATAAAGATCAACGAATAAAGCCTGATAACCCTCGTCTACGAACCACTTGTGTTCCATGCCGGTGAATATCGGGCCAAGGAACTTCTTAAGCGGATCTGGCTCACCGGCCTTGAGCGGATGGCGGCCGTAGAGGGTCCATGAGAGCAAAATAGCTAATAACGCCAGGCCGGTGGAAACCAGCGCGACACTACCGATAAACTCACCCGGCCGGATTGAAATTGTGTGTTCGAGCCATGAAGAAAGTTTTTCTGCCAGACCTTCTCCGACGAACGCTGTAGGCAGGTTCAATGCCCCTCCAAGCACCGAGAGAGCAGCCAATACCATCAGCGGCACGGTGATCACCCTGGGGCTTTCCTCTGCTTTGGCAGCCGCCTCATGATGAGGCTCGCCGAAGAAAACCATCCATATTTGGCGGCCCATATAAAAAGCTGTAAAGAATGCAGCGATCGTAAGCAGCCAGTAAACTGCAGTGTAACCCTGGCTAAAGGCAGCCGCTAAGATTTCATCCTTCGACCAGAACCCTGCAAATGGGAAAATGCCGGCTAAAGCCAGCGTACCTATAACATAGAGCCAGAAAGTGACCGGCATGGTCTTACGCAGTCCGCCCATGTTCCGCATATCGGCAGGGTCGAATTCTTCAACAGTCTCGGCGCGGGAACCTTGATCGGGATGCGCAGCATGTGCCACGGTAGCCGCTGCCTTCTGACTCTTTTCTTCTTTCACATCATGGTGAGAAAGGTGATGATGTCCGCGCTCCATGCCGAGGATGACAGAACCGGCCGATAGAAAAAGCAATGCTTTGAAGAAGGCATGCGTGACGAGGTGGAACATACCCGCCGCAAAGGCACCCATGCCGACGCCCGCCACCATAAAGCCAAGCTGACTAATGGTGGAATATGCCAACACTTTTTTGATGTCATACTGACCCACCGCAATCGTGGCGGCGAAGAGGGCGGTTAGCGCACCGACCATCGCCACAATAAACTGCGCGGCGGGGACGGCTGTGTAAAGGGCGGCTGATCGTGCGATAAGATAAACGCCCGCCGTAACCATGGTCGCGGCATGGATGAGGGCAGAGACGGGTGTCGGACCTGCCATGGCATCAGGCAGCCACACAAATAGAGGGATCTGCGCCGATTTACCCGTGACACCCAGAAGCAGGAAGAGCGTGATCGCAATAATCAATGGAGAGTTGATGGCAGAAATGGTCCGCACTTTGTCGAATACCGCATCGAATTGCAGACTACCAAAGCCCCAGAAGATCAGGAAGGCCGCGATCAAGAAGCCGAAGTCGCCCACACGATTGGCAATAAAAGCTTTTTTGGCCGCATTGGAATTAGCCCAGGAGGGACGCCCCAAGGTGTCCATCTCATACCAGAAGCCGATCAATAGGAAAGAGCACAGCCCTACACCCTCCCACCCGACAAAGAGCATCAAGTAAGAGTCGCCACTGACGAGGATCAGCATTGCTGCTATGAACAGGTTGAGGAAGACGAAGAAACGGGCGAACCGCCCTGGATCTGATTTGAAGCGCACGTCCTCGTGCATATATCCAATGGCGTAGATATGGATCAGCGTCCCGACCCCTGATACGACCAGCATCATGGTCACGGACAGCGTATCGACGCGGAAGACCCAATCGAGCTGCAGGGTCCCTACATGGATCCATTCGCCGATCGACCATCGAACGACCTCGGGATGTCCGACCAGCGAGTACGCCAATAATACCGATATAAGGAAGACAAGTCCCGAAGCCAGGCTGCCAACTGTGCCGATGACCTTTTCGCTAAACCGATGACCGGCGATCGCGTTGACCAACAGACCGACCACCGGCAAAATGACAATCCAGGGAGCGAGGTAGAAAAACGTCATAGGTTAGCCTTTGAGGCTGTTCATCTCGTCAATGTTGATGCTGTGCTTGGTGCGGAAGATGGCAACGATCAGCGCCAGGCCTACTGCCACCTCGGCGGCGGCTACCGTCATAACGAAGAACACAAATATCTGACCTTCAAGCACTAAATAAACTCGCGTGAAAGCTACGAGGGCTAGGTTGGCAGCATTGAGCATCAGCTCAATGGACATAAAGATGATCAGCGGATTGCGCCGGATCAGAACGCCCAAGGCGCCGATGGTAAATAAGATAGCAGAGAGCGCAACGTAGTAAGTCACGGGAACCATCTACTGCTCTCCTTTCTCTTTTTTGGTAAGGACAATTGCGCCCACCATGGCGATGAGCAGTAAGACGGAGGTGATCTCAAAAGGAAGAAGATATTGATTGAATAAAGCCCGCCCAACGGCCTGCGGGGTTCCAAATGTCTGAACCGGCTGAGGGATGTCGCCGCTCACAGCTTTTCGGAAAAAGAGAAGATAAAGCGCTTCGCCGGCCAAAACCGCAGCCAGGATGAAAGCCATAGGCCTCTGCCAGGGCAAAGCTTTGGAGGGCGGCAGCAGCTCGGTCCCCAGCAGCATGATGACGAACAGGAACAGCACCATGATGGCGCCGGCATACACGCTAACCTGAGACATGGCAATGAAGGGCGCATTCAACAAAATATAAAAAACCGCCACTGTCCCAAAGTTCAGTACAAGGAACATCGCCGAATATATGGCGCTACGACTCAGCAGCATGCCCAGGGCTGTGGCGACAGCCGCAATAGCGAGGACAAAAAAGAGAAGCAGGTCAACAGACATGGTACTCCAATAACATTTTCCGATTAGCTAATACCCGATCATTAATCGCCGTAGATCAAAAATCGTCAATCCCGTGGATCTTTCATCTCCGGCACCGAGCGGGTAAATTCGCCCGGCGATGTCTTCTGCGGGGTGGTCTGTGCGCCCGCAGGCGCAGGTTCAAGAAGCAAATCCTTGTTGTAGACCGCCTCACGACGGTTTGTGAAACTCAATTCATAGTTGTCGCCCAACACGATGGCTTCCGTAGGGCAGGCATCTTCACAGAAGCCGCAATAAATACAGCGCAGCATATTGATCTCATAAGTGCTGGCATAACGTTCGCCGGGCGAGAAGCGTCTCTCGTCCGTGTTCTCCGCAGCCTCGACGAAGATCGCATCTGAAGGACAGGCCGCAGCACACAGCGAACATCCAATACACTTCTCCAAACCATTATCATAACGCTTCAAAACGTGGCGGCCGCGGAAGCGCGGGCGGACGGGCCGCTTCTCTTCCGGATATTGGACGGTCACCGGACGCTCGAACATGGATTTGAGCGTCGTACCGAGACCGCGTGTCAGCTCTCTAAGCATGAGCCACCTTCCTTCTCAGCGAAATGTTCACCAGTAAGACTGTGACCATACCGGCAATGGTCGAAAGGACAGGGATCGTCCAAATATAGACCGCACCAAACTGCGCGGCCAGCAGGACGCCCAGCGCGGTGAAGAAAACCACGACAATGGAGAGCGGCAGCAGCACTTTCCACCCAAATGCCATCAGCCGGTCATAGCGGATACGCGGCCAGGTGGCGCGCACCCAGATCATAAAGAATAAAAGCACAACGACTTTCATAAGCAGGTAGATTGGGCCAAGCCACCAGGTGCGATCCACGCTTAAGATGGTATCTTTCAGGAACCAGAACTCTCGATAACCGCCGAAGTACAGCGTCGCGGCGATCATGCAGATGACGATCATCTTCTCATATTCAGCCATGAAGAATAACGCGAACTTCATGCCCGAATACTCTGTGTGGTAACCGGCTGCCAATTCCTGCTCGGCTTCGGGCATATCGAACGGGGCGCGATTGACCTCCGCCAGTGTCGCCACCATGAAGATCAACGCGCCAACCGGCTGAAGCACTGCGAACCACATGCCCTTCTGCGCCTCGACGACGTCCACCAGGCTCATGGAATTTCCAAGCAAGATAGCCACGACAAAACAGAGACCGAGGGCGAGCTCGTACGAGATCATCTGCGCCGACGAGCGCATACCACCCAACATGGCGTACTTGTTGTTCGATGACCAACCCGCCAGGACAATTCCGTACACGGCGATCGAAGCAATGGCTGTCAGATAAAGAACGCCGACGTTTATATCCGCAACATACAGCCTGATTACGCGATTGAAAAAAGGCAGCGTAAACTGCGTCCCGAGTGGGATGACTGCTGCAATGATCATGGCCGGCACCACCGTTACGATCGGCGCAATTACGAACATCAATTTATCCGCACGGGCGGGTGTGAGCTCTTCCTTGAACATCAATTTCACAGCATCGGCAATGGGCTGCAGCAAACCCTGCCAACCGGCACGGTTCGGGCCGATGCGCACTTGAATGCGCGCCAGAGCGCGGCGTTCATATAACGTCAGGTATGCGAATCCCGTCAGTAATATCAGGATCATGACGACAGCTTTGATAAACCATTCAAGCCAGAGTGCCCAATCCATCGCTACCTCACCGCGGCTTTCTTCAGGACCTTGACACTCGCCTCGATCGGTCCGCGGATGGGCAGTCCCATCGAACGCGGCACCAATGCCACACCGGCAGAGATCGTATCGTCCGTCTTCACGACGACTCTTTCACTGGTCCCGTCGAGGTTCAGAGTCACTTGCTGGCCCGTGACGACACCAAACTCTTCAGCCGTGTTCGGATGCAAGGCAATATAGGCTTCGCCGACCCTCTGATCCAACAACCCTGATTGAGAAACCGTCACGCCGCGATCGTATAGTTTTGTGATGGGTACCGCCAGCAGTTTCTTTTCTTTAGGCCGAAGAACTGCAACTTTTTGGACCCGAGGCAGGCTCACCTTTTCGCCGCGCTGCGCGACATTCGTCAGCTGTACGCCTAATCCCTGCTTGTTGGCATACGTCGTGCCGCCGTAATACAGATCCCCGCGGCCCACGATCGGCCATTGCGGCTTGACTTCTGCCAGTCTCGAATAATTCAAACCAGCAAAAGACGGGTGATCGGCGGCCAGGATCTCGAATACCACGGAAGCGGAGGTGCCTTCGAGAATGACGCCCATTTCTTTGGCAATCTGCGAGGTAATGGCAAAGTCGGCTTTTGTCCCATCCAAAGCAGGAACTGCCTGATAGAACCGCTGCACGCGCCGTTCACCCGAAGCGAAGGTCCCCTCACGTTCGGTATGGGCCTGGGCAGGCAGGATCACGTCCGCCAGTTTAGCGGTCTCGGTCTCGAAGAGATCCTGAACCACAATAAAGGGTTTGCGCTTTCCGGACCTGATCTTGAGCGCGCCATCGCCAAACGGGTCGGCACCGACAATGTACACGGCCTGGGCTTTGTCAAACACCGCCTGCAGATTTTCTACGGGGCGGAAGCCGACCTCCCACGCGCCCTGATCGTTAACGCGCGGCCAAACGCCGATCAATCCGTTATTCGGTTTGCCGATATGCCCGGTGTCGTTCAAGGCACGAGCGCAGGCTGTGGCGAGTGCTGTAGAGGCTTCGAGGCCAAGGCCTTCGCTACCAAACATAATGACAGCGTTCTCAGCCTTCATAAATGCATCGCCGATCTTGCCTTTCTTCGTTAATACCTGAACCGTTTTGACCTCATCGCCATACGCGTAACGGACAACAAAGGAGGCGTAGCGATCAAGTTTGGTTTCACGCGGGTTGGCAACAATCAGCGTCGCTCCGTTCTGCGCAGCCTGCTTGACTCGCAGATACCAAATGGGTGCTTCTTCATATAAATCGGAAGCCATTACGACGATGGTCGAGGCGGCTGCCCCCTTTGAAGTACTGCCCAAAGTGCCCAGGTTTGTTCCCTGACCTACGCCGACTAACGAGGTCAAATCACCACCCCCCATGTTGGAATAGAGCACAGCCTTGCCGCCAACCTGGTCGGTGAGCGCTTTCAAATTGAATAGATCCTCATTGGAAAGCCGGCCCGTTGCCAGCACCACCAGATCCTTCTTTGCTTTAAGAAACCCTTCACCCGCCAGTTTTACCGCCGCTTCCCATGAAGCACGTTGAGATGACCGCTCCGCACGGTTATCTCCTCCGCTCTTCCTGCGGATATGAGGCTTGCTTAAGCGCTCTTTGCTCTCTGCATAGTGATAAGCAAAACGACCTTTATCGCAGATCCATATTTCGTTGACTTCCTCGTTCTGGCGCGGCATGACACGTTTAATGACAATCTTGCCCTCGGCCATGGCCTCACGGCGCGTATTGAAAGTGATGTTGCAGCCTACCGGGCACTGCGTACAAATCGAAGCCGAGCTGTCCAGCTCCCAGGGGCGCGCCCCGAAGCGGAAGTCTGCGGTGGTAAGCGCACCGACCGGGCAGATGTCGGTTGTATTTCCTGAAAAGACTGAATCAAATCCCGGTTCTGAAAGAGATACGATCTGCATCGAGCGGCCCCGCTCGTCAAATCCCAACACCGAATCACCCACCAGTTCGTCCTGGAAGCGGACGCAGCGCGCACATTGGATGCAGCGTTCCCGATCGAGATAGATGAGTTCGCTCAATGGAACATTTTTGGCGAGGTGCATTTTCTCGTCATACAGGAAACGGCTCTTCCCCGGACCATGGGCCATAGTGAGGTTCTGCAGTGGACATTCTCCGCCTTTATCGCAGATCGGACAATCGAGCGGATGCGAGGTAAGCAGGAACTCAACAGTACTCTTCTGTCCTGCCTTCGCTTTTTCAGATTGCGTTAGAACAACCATGCCTTCCGAAACGGGGTTCGTGCAGGCAGTTTCGAGCTTGAGCCCGAATTGAAGTTTAGGTTCACCCTTTTCATCGAGAATGGGTTTGCCGGTGTTGCGATCGATCAGGGGTCGGCCGACCTCAACCAGGCACATGCGGCACATGCCGACCGGTTCCATCTTGGGGTGATAGCAAAAGACCGGGACGTCTATATCCGCCAGCTTGGCGGCATTCACAACCAGCATCCCTTCGGGAACTGTTATTTGCCTTCCATCAATGGTTAGCGATACCTGTTTCGTCATTATTCTCCGTAATCGAAAGTCAGGAATTCATGATACGGGCCTGGTATTCAACCGATCCCCAATTCCCGGTTCATAAATTTTGACTCACGACCTTTTTGAATTCATCGGGGAGGCGCTCGATGCCAGGTTCGACCGCTTTCTTAAAATCCTGAGGGAAGCGCTCGATGCCGGTAACTACCGCCATCGTCGAAAACTCACCGAGGGGACAGAGGCATTTGTTCTGCATCTGCCTGGCAACATTGAGCAGTAAATCCACATCAGCCTGCCCGGCCTCTTCGCGCTGAAGGCGTTCCATAATGTTCGACATCCAGTACGTGCCTTCACGACACGGCGTGCATTTGCCGCAGGATTCGTGTTCGAAGAAATGGATGGTCTTGTGGATGGTCCAATCAATAGAGACAGTATCGTCGATGACAATGACAGAAGCGGAGCCCAGGTCCGCGCCCAGCGTGCGCACAGAAGCATAATCCATCGGCGTGTCGAGCACCTTGTCATCCACAACGATGAATGAAGAGGAGGCACCTGCCGGCATGATCGCTTTGACAGGACGGCCTTCCTGGACGCCGCCTCCGTGTTCATAAATGAGCTGGCGGAACGTCGTGCCAAAAGGCAGCTCATAATTATCCGGCTTACGGACCCGGCCTGAAAGTGAGAAAATCTTTACACCCGCGCTATCCGGTGTACCCATCGTCTTATACCAGTCGGAACCGTTGGCGATGATCATCGGCAGGTTGGTGAGCGTTTCAACATTATTTACTACAGTCGGCTTGCCATATAAACCATGCACTGCCGGGAAAGGCGGGCGAATTCGCGGCTGGCCGCGTTTGCCTTCGATGGATTCAAGCATAGCGGTCTCTTCGCCGCAGATGTACGCACCCGCGCCCAGATGAGTGTAAATTCGGAGCGAGATATCGGTACCGAAGAGCCCTTCACCGAGATAACCGGCCTCTTCCAACTCGGCGATCTTTTCATCGAGGAATGCTGCTATCTTCCAGAACTCGCCACGCAGATAAACATACGCCGCCGTTGCACCAACCGCATAAGAAGCGATCGCCACCCCTTCCAAGAACTGGAAGGGGTTCTTCTCCATGATCTCCCGATCCTTGAACGTGCCCGGTTCGGACTCGTCTCCATTTGCAACGACATAATGGGGCCAGATCTTGTTATCGATAAAAGACCACTTCATGCCTGTTGGAAAACCCGCACCGCCGCGGCCGCGCAAACCGGAGTTTTTAACCATATCGGTGACTTCATTAGGCTTCATTTGCGTCACAACTTTTTTGAAGGCCTCAAAGCCGCCGTTCTTTTTGTAGACTTCCAGCTTTTGGATGTCAGGTATTTCGCGATGGCGCAGGAGAACGTAAGACATTATTCGACCTCCCCGCCGACTTTCCTGAGCGCATCGATAAGCTCCATGGTCCGATCCACAGTCATATTTTCATGATATTCAAGGCCATCCCGGGCCTGGATCTGGAACATGGGCGCCTTATCGCAAGCTGCCAGGCAGGTCACTGCTTCAAGGGTAATGGAACCATCAGGGGTCGTCTCACCGACCTGGATGCCGAGATTGGCACACAGTGATTCCAAAAATTGATCCGCCCCGCGCAAGGCGCAAGGCAGATCCGTGCAGACCTGCATACGGTACCTGCCTTCTTTTTTGTCATGATAGAGAGTATAGAAACCGACCAGCGCGCCCACATCGGTGAGGCTGATCTCCAACAAGTCCGCAATATCCTGCATGGCTGCTTTTGTGATATAGCCTGCATCGCTCTGAGCCAGGTAGAGCAAGGGCATGACCGCCGAGCGTTTATATTCAGGAGGATATTTTGCCAGGATCCGCTTAACTTCCCCGGGATATTTCTTAGCAAGACTCATCGGTCAATGTCTCCCAGAACGATATCAACAGAGGCGAGAATGGCGATCAGATCAGCCACCAGATGGCCTTTGGTAATTATGGAGATCACGGAAAGGTTATCAAAGGAGGGCGTCCGCCAATGGACGCGGTACGGCTTTGGCCCGCCATCCCCCTCGAGATAAACTCCCAATTCACCGCGCGGCGATTCCACTGCGTTATATACCGAACCTTTTGGCCCCGGGAAACCTTCTGTCCACAATTTGAAATGATGGATGAGCGCTTCCATGCTCGTACCGATCTCCGAGCGCGGCGGCGGGACAAACTTGCGATTATCGCTATTTATGGGCCCCATCGGCAGTTTGTTCAATGCCTGTTCGATGATTTTGAGCGATTCGCGAAATTCTTCGATGCGAACGATGTAGCGCGAATAAGTATCTCCCTGTGTGCGTGTTGGGATTTTGAATTCGTATTGCTCGTAACCCATATAAGGGCGAGCTTTCCGGATATCCCATTCCACGCCGGAGGCGCGCAGCATCGGGCCGGTGACACCGTACGAAATGGCATCCTGGGCGCTTAATTTACCGATGCCAACCACACGGTCCTGAAGGAGCGGGTTCTTCGACAGCAACGCTTCGTATTCATCAATGCGCGCTGGAAAGATCTTAAGAAAATTACGCACCGCGGCCTCGAATTCGACCGGCACGTCACGCCATAGGCCGCCGGGGCGGATATAAGTCGTCATCATGCGCTGTCCTGAGACCAATTCGAAAATATCGAGGATCAACTCGCGTTCGCGGAAGCAATACAGGAAGACCGACATTGCCGCCAGGTCAAGGCCAAAGGCACCCAGCCAGACAAGATGCGAGGCAATGCGTTGAAGCTCAACCAGGATCACACGCAAAGCTTGGGCGCGCGGGGGAACGTCCAGTTCCACAAGTTTTTCCACCGCCATGCAATAAGCCAGGTTGTTGCCCAGCGGGTTCATATAATCAAGGCGATCGCACATCACTTCCGCCTTGAGATAGGTCTTGGCTTCCATATTCTTTTCAACGCCTGTGTGCAGGAAACCGATGTCAGGAACGCAATTGACGATGATCTCGCCATCCAGCTCAAGCAACAAACGCAACACTCCATGCGTCGATGGATGTTGCGGCCCCATGTTCAACAACATGGTCTCGCCGGTCACCGCCCGCTCGGAGACCAGGTGCTTATACGGGCCGACAGGAATCTCTTCCAGGTGATAATCAGCCATGACTATTCCTTCACATACGGCTTGCGCAGATCGATCTCTTCAAAGTTAAAAGTGAACTGAGGCTCTTCATAACCCAGGGGGTAATCTTTTCGAAGCGGGTGGCCCTCCCAATCTTCGGGCATCAGGATGCGACGCGGGTCGGGATGGCCTTCGAACTCCACCCCGAACATGTCTGAGACTTCGCGCTCGCGCCAATTAGCCGTTTCGAACACTTGTGAAGCGGTCGGGACACGGGGCTGACTGCCGCCGACAGGAACTCTCAGCTGTACAACCATATTCTGGGTCAGCGAGGTAAGCTGGTAAATCACATGGAAACGCGGATCCTCCTGCGGCCAATAATCTACGGCGGTCAGGACGGAAAGCAGAGAGAAGGCGTGCTCGTCCCGCAGGAAAGTTAAGACATCGACAATTTGTTCTGCATGGATGAAAATATGCAATTCACCGCGAAACTCTTCGCAAGTCGCACCCGCTTTTTCCTGTAACACCTGGACGATTTTATCCAGTCTATTGTCCATTAATCACTCCGCATTTCGCGCTATCTCCACGGCGCACGTGCCCGTCGCCTACGGTGGTCGAGGGTTGTTATATTAAGCTTTTGCCAAATCCTTAAACGTCTCGCTTCTGACCTTCTCGTACAACGTAACCACACCGTGGATCAAAGCTTCAGGCCGCGGCGGGCAGCCCGCCACATATACATCAACCGGCACCACCTCATCAACACCTTGCACGATGGCATAGTTGTTGAAAACCCCTCCACACGAAGCGCAGTCGCCCATGGCGATCACCCACTTAGGTTCCGGCATCTGGTCGTACAAACGGCGCACGACCGGCGCCATCTTTCGCGAGACTCGTCCGGCCACGATCATCAGGTCCGATTGGCGCGGGCTGGGGCGCATGAGTTCCATCCCAAAGCGGCTCATATCATAATCGGCAGCCTGGGCAGCCATCATTTCAATCGCGCAGCATGCCAGTCCGAACAGCATTGGCCACATGGCATTCGTGCGCGCCCAATTTACGGCGGTTTCCAGAGTAGTCGTCACGATACCCATATTGCCGAGTTTCTCTTCTACTCCCATTCCAGCGCTCCTTTTTTCCACGCATAAATGTACCCAACCAGAAGGATAAGGATAAAAACAGACATTTCGGCCAGCCCGAACAGACCGAGTTGACGGAACACCACCGCCCAGGGTAGGAAAAAAATCACTTCGATATCAAAGAGGATGAAAAGTACCGCAATTAAATAGAAACGCACCGGCATGCGTCGCGTCCCGGGACCGATGGGTGCAATACCGGATTCATACGGCTCATCTTTGACATCCAACTTTTTCTTTGGCCCCAAAAGTTCCCCCAGACCAATTGCAATCGCGGCAATCAGAGTCGCCACTGCAATCATCACAGCAATGGCAATATACTCAAGCATCATAGACACCTCAAAGTTAGTGCGCTTGAACCGCTTACGGCCTATCCATAAATTCAACGAGGGTTGCCCCGCGCCGCGGGGGGTTTCCTCCATTTATAAATAGGGTCTTATTTGTGCAAACTTGTATGCTGGCGGTAAAGTATATCATAAGTAGTTTTCAGGAGCTAGTAAATGTGGCACATTTCACAAAGGGAATTTACAAATCACTTTTTGTTAATAATGCCAAAAATTTATTACGGACCTGTTTAGAGCCCGCCTTTTTGTAAGTAATGGAAACCGCTTTTTTGGGGTGTGCAGATAGGCTCTTAATCCCGGCCTTCAGCGTGCAACCGTACTTATTAAGTAGGATTTGAGCAGGTAATTATATTGTCCGGTATTCATTTTCCAGATTGCAAGCCAGCGCTCCCCTGACCAGAGAGGTCCGCGGATGATAAGTCGAAGATGGTCGTAATATTCGATCAACGCTGCATTCTTTAGATCGTCTTGATTATCTCGAAAGGTTTGTTCATAACCCAATGGAATATCCCGTTTGAAATGGCCGATCCTCCAGGTTTTATCCGCGGCTACCGGGAGGCGGGCTAATAAAGGGTCCCCGACGGCGAACATATCTATGATATGGACATTCGGGCCTGAATAGAAACCCAAGAATCCGATCCCTTTACCGATATAGACCTTCTCCCCGCTAGTCCGTAATTGACCGGCAAGCTTAATCCATTCCTGATTAGGGTCCGGAAGGGGATGATACCGTCCCCAGTTTACGAGGCCTGTATAGGGAAAATACCATGCCTGTTCATCGCCTACACCGCTTAGGTCGTCCGTGGGAATACTTCGTTTTACCGGTATGCTGAAACTCGGTATTGGCGCATTGATGCCCAGGAATACGATCACAGCCAATAAAATGAATTTAGGGACCAGTCCGCTGCTTTGAACTTGTCTCACTAGCAGGACCGCGCTGATCAGTAAAGTGATCGAAAAAAACCTCCCGCTCATAAAATCACCCCCAATCAACAAAATATAGAATAGATATAAACCGATACCGATGCCAAGCATCAGCTGTTTTTTATCTTTCAACGAAAAGAATAGCGCCAGGGCGATCATTACAAGGGTGAGCGGATCCCAGATGAACGAATCAAGGTAATACATCGCACCTTGTTGAAGCATGACATGCAGAGAAATCCCTGTGTTCAACTTGGCATAAAAAGTGTTGGGCAGGGGAAAGCCATAATAGATAACCGAGAAGATTTCCCATATCAGAAATGGCAAAAAGCCTGCCAGGATCAAACCCACTGTCCGCCAGCTGCGCCTGGTGAGAAACAGATACAGCAGAGCCGGTATATAAAGTAATGCCGTATCGATGCGGTTTAATGTCGCCAGGCCAGCGAGCAATCCAAGAAGAAGAAGCCTTGTATCCTCCTTGAGGGTTTTTGAGTTAAAAAAGAGAAGGACAAAACCCAGGGCGATCAAGTGCGAGGCGGGATTTTCCAACCCGGAAGTGGAATAATCTACAAAGGCATTGGAGAAAATCAGGATTGCAGCCCCCAGGATCAAGTCAAGCATGCCTCCTGAGCCGTTCGAAAGAAAAATCACCATCGTAACGCTCGAAATAACCAGACATAAGCCAAGAACCGCAAAATAAGCATTATGCGTGATCAGGTAAACCCCGGTAAGCAGAAACAACCAGAGAGGATGAGTGAATGTCTGCACGCGTTCATCCACGTTCCAGGTCAGGCCATACCCGTGCAGGAAATTATCAATGGTGCGCATGGTAATGAATGAATCATCACCCACCCAAGCCGTCCGTAATAAAATTGTAAAAAACACAAGGGAGAGCAAGGCAATTAAAAATACCCGCGTATTCAATATTTGAGTTCGATGATCCGGCTGCATAAGATGTGAAAAGAATAACTTTTGTTTATTTAATAACAGGAAGTAGAACGCTGTACTGGAAGTACACAGTATATGTTAATTAAGCTAGATAGTCCTTAAGCGATCTACTTCTTGTGGGATGTCGTAACTTCCGCAAAGCCTTCGCCTCGATCTGGCGAATCCGCTCGCGTGTCACGTTAAAGTAACGGCTGACCTCTTCCAACGTATGATCTTTGCCATCCATCAGACCGAAGCGCAGTTCAAGCACCTGGCGCTCCCGATCCGACAGTCCTTCGAGCGCCTGCTGGACCTGTTCGCGCAGCATTTCACGCGCGGCGGCATCGATCGGCGAAGGCGCATCTTCGTCTTCAATGAAATCACCCAACTGACTTGAATCTTCACCCCCCACCGGTCCATCGAGCGAAACCGGTTCCTCGGCGGAGCGCAACACGCGGTCCACTTTTTGGGTGGCATACTCCAAACGACGCTGCAGCGCAGACTCAAGCGGTTTTTCTTCAGCCTGGGCGCGCATGATCGCTTGAACGTCAGAAGCCGGCAAGTATCCGACCTCCAGCGCCAACTCCCGATTGGTTGGGTCGCGGCCCAATGCCTGGGTCAATTCTCTCTGTGCACGTAAGATGCGCGAGATGGATTCGAACAAATGGACCGGGATGCGGATGGTACGTGCCTGTTCAGCAATCGAACGGTTGATGGATTGGCGAATCCACCAGGTAGCATACGTACTGAATTTATATCCACGGCGCGGATCAAACTTGCCGACCGCGCGTAAGAGCCCTAAATTACCTTCCTGGATCAAATCCAGGAAGGAGATACCGCGTCCAAGATATCTCTTAGCTACGCTGACCACCAGCCGCAGGTTGGCACGGATAATGGCGCGGTTCGCTTCTTCTGCACGGCTTTGAACGGTCTCCATTTCAGAGAGAAGGATCTTCTCTTTGGGGAGATTCCGATTGAGAGTCTGTTGGACCGGGAGCTTGCGACAACCTTGAATGTGATCAGAAAGCCAATTTGCATACTCCACTGGTAAAAGATGCAAACACAGGAACACGCTATACGCCTTGCGCACCATACTATTCCAGAGCGAATCATGACCCCATAGATCGCTCGAGAGAAAAGCACGCAGATAAGAAGGCGTATCGAACTCCCAGGTTTTATGAAGAGATTGCGCTTCGGTCAGCATGGAGCACAGATCTGGCAGGGCTTTATCGAGACGTTTGGCATCTTCACCAAAACGTTTCCAGGAAGTAACCAACTCAGAAAGCAGGCTGCGATATACACCAACCGCCAGAGGAGTACCTTTGCGAATAGGTCGCTTACGAAACGTCCCGAGCTGGCGATTGGCCTGGATGAGGGTAGCCAATCGGAACTCGCTATCCGAATCGAGCAGTTTGACCTCCCCGATCTCGCGCAGATAGAGTCGTACGGGATCTCCGGCCAGTTCCGCCACGATCTCAGGACGATGCCGATCCAAGACTTCGTCTTCAAGCAGGTCTAAATCCGGTTGGACCAATTCCACTTCAGGAATATCGGATATGCTTTCTACGATATCCAGCTCTTCAACTTCTGTTGTTGGGTCATCTGACAAGAGCTCCGTCGCGGGTAAGTCCATATAAGGCGCATCTTTATTGCGACCAGGGCGTCCATTCGATTTCCGTTTCTCAGTTCGACCCTCTTCGGGTATTCTGCGCGATGGATTTTGCGAGGAGGCTTTGATCTTTGCTTTTGACACCCGCAAAGGTGCTCCTTGCGGCTTCACTTTGGTCGCCTTCAGCCGGGTTATATGTTTAGTTTTTTTTCTGGCAACCATGTCGCCTTTCTCAAAAGAGAAAATCTAAATAGAGCCCTTATCCCTTACTCCAACCTTTTCAATGACATCTTGAGTTGAGCCTGATCCAAATCAAGCAATAAGCGCGTATGTTGTAACACCAATTCCTGGTAAGAAGCCGCGCGCAGGTCACCCGCCTGCTGGGCATCTTCCTGTAGAAAGCGGAGCTGGCTGAGGTTTTCACCGGCAGCCACGCGGCGCAATTTGATCACACCGCGTAATAATTCTTCCATCAGTTTTTCTTCTATGGGTTCGAGCTTCTCAGTTTGGGCCAGCAATTCCCTTGAAAGTACACGCAGCGATTCGGGCAAGGCCTCCACTACGAACTCATGATGTTCTGTCTGGTCCTGCTCCACTGCAGCACGGATGAGGTCGAAGAGCATCTGATAATCAGTATACTCGAAATCCGAAGCAGCCAAGGTTGTAAGCCCGTATTGTCCCAAAAACCGGTCGAGCCGGTACAGCAATTCGGGCCTGCGGAACAATGTAGCGATGACATAAGCCTCCACTTTTCGACTGGACGAGACCGCCAAAACATTCGAAGCAGGCTCTTTGACCTGTTTCTTCTCGAATTGTTTTGACCGCTTCCCCTTCAAGCTTTGAACTTGAGTACTGCTAAGCGATCCTTCTTTTACTTTGAGTAATCGCTCCAGTTGCTGACGAAAAGTCTCACGGTCAACTGCACTGGGCAGGTCTTGAATCAGGGGCAATATTTGTGCAGCAATACGATTCTTCACATTCAAATCGTTCAAATCTTGTCCAGTTACCAAAGCATCCATCACATGTGTGACGACCGGTTTTGCATTCACGATCAGTGATTTCCATTCTTCCGGGTCACGGGCAACAATTTCATCAGGGTCGAGACCCTCCGGCATCGAAGCAACCCGCAGATCTGCCTGCAACCTGTAAGAAAAGCGTAATAACTCGGGAGCGTCGAACCTTGCGACGCCGCCCCCATCGAAAGCGGTTTCCGTCTGGCGGCTCATAGCCTGACGCGCCGCTTCGAGTCCGCGGAGCACAGCTTTCTGCCCGGCGGTATCGGGGTCCAGCGCGAGCACGATCCGACGCGTGAATCGCTTCAACAAATGCAATTGGTCTTCGGTGAGGGCCGTACCCATGGGTGATACCACGTTCTCGTAACCTGCCTGGTGCAGGGCGATCACATCCAAATATCCTTCGACGATGACGGCTTGATCGGCCGTGCGGATCGCCTTGCGGGCGCGGTCGAGTCCGTACAGCAAATGCCCTTTGGTGAAGATGGCGGTTTCAGGCGAGTTGAGAAATTTGGGAACGTCGTCGGGGTTGACAACCCGTGCGCCGAAACCGGTCATCCGCCCGTTCTGATCGCGGATCGGGATCATGATCCGGTGGCGGAAGCGATCATAAATCCGAGGCTCTGAATTAGATAAATGGGTATCGGGTTCACGTTCCGTAACCAGGCCGGCCTCCATCAGCTCCTGGGAGGTGGCCCCTCGTTGAGTGAAATGCCGGAGTAGGTTGTCGAAGCCGGGAGGCGCGTAGCCCAGCCCAAAAGTCTCGATGGTCCCTTCCGTGAGCTTCCGTTTTTCGCGGAGATAACCCAGTACCTCCGTGTTTTTTTGAAGATGACTTCGAAAGAAGATCAATGCGTCTTCGAGCAATTTGCGCAGGTGGTCGTAAGCTTCTTTTTGCTCGGGTTTTTCGGCAGTATAGGCAGGCAATTCCACTCCCGCCCGTGCAGCGAGGCGCGTGAGCGCCTCGCGAAAATCAAGGCCGTCTTTCTTCATTAAGAACTTGAAAATATCGCCGCCTTCATTGCACTCCCCGAAGCAGCGCCAGGTACCGGTCTCAGGCCAGACAACGAAGGCGGGCGTATGCTTGTTCGCATGGAAAGGACAGAAACCGGTGTAGTTCTTACCGGTCTTGCGCAGTTTTACGCCGCTCTCACTGACCAGGTCAACGATATCGACGCGGGATTTGATCTCATCAATGGTGGACATAGGGACAAAAGGAATTATACTGCGCCATGGTTCGATACTCGTCGGGTTAATATCTTTAAGATAGTTATGCACTAAATAGTTTGATAAATGTAGAGACGGTCACATGACCGTCTCTACACTAGCACAGGGGGAGGAAGCAAAGCTGCTATTCGCTGAGGACCAGGCTCAAATTCAGGCCTGTGGGAACTCCAAGATGGATATTAAGTTATTAGACAACCCTAAATATAAACTCCCGGACGAAATGGGCTGATTTGATCCAGGCTACCTGGTTGTACCTATCTTCGCCGTGGCGTTTGTCC
>JBGQIO010000049.1:0-18888 GCA_041498515.1 Anaerolineae bacterium | reverse complement strand
TCCTTCTTCCCAAGAATTCAAGTGCTTCAACTGCTCATCGGGGAGCAGGTCGATCCCGTTATCCAACGCTTCGAGCTTGAGTCGGGGGATCTCCAATTCGATATCGGTCGGCAAAAAACCGCGAGGCTACGGCCTCGCGGTGCTCTCAATAGTAACGTGGCAACGGCCGTGATCCCTGCCGATCAATAAGCGTCTATGCGGTCTCTTCCAGCCAGCGGAAGGTGGTCACGAATGCCATGACGAGCAGGACGGCCGAAATCAGTATCACGATGTTGGTGAAGAAACTACCGACCAATGCACCAATGACGGGGACATTGTTGAAGGCACTGGCCGAGAGCAGCAAGGCGATGGCCGAAAGAAGGAATCTCTCGAGGCCCTCTTGGACGACGACTTTCTCATCCCCCGCTCTGCCGATGAGGCGAAGGATACCCACCACGACCCCGATCACCGCCAGCAGCGCAATTGGCCAGCTGCTGGCGCCAAATATGCCCAGCGCAGCCAGGAGCGCAACGAGGACACCCACAGCCTCGGGCAGTATTCTGTAGCTCTTGAAGCTGACATGTCCAGCGATTTCCTGGACTGACAGGAACAACAGGATGCCTGAGGTGAAGATCACAAGATTCTTGAGGACGTTGGTCATGAGTTCTCCCACCGCGGGAATCGCCTGTGCCGCTCCTGCTGAAAGCTGCAAGGCGATGGCGGGCAGAAGGAATCCCGTGGTCCCCATATTGGACCTATTCAGGTAGGCCAGGATCAAGCCTAGCAAGGCAAGCACCCACACCGCCCAATCCCCTTTGAGCTGACCCAAGCCGGCCAGTATGGCCAATAGTACGCTGCCTACGAATATCCACGTATGAAATTTGGTACTCATTTGCATACCTCCTCTTCTGCGATAACTCGAAAATCCCCAGTGATAGCGTTCATACTGCTCGTACATAGTAACACTGATGAACAGAGAGGGTTGCGAGATGCAGACTGCCAGCGAAGCCACTGAGCCATGGAAGACCCGCACCGCACTTTCCAATATTAACGGGCAAATAGCTTGACTATATTGTCGAATAAGCCGGGGTTAATATAACGGAGACGTTCCGAATAACTTGAGACCCCCAGAAGCGTGCTTGCAGCAATCGTAAAGGTTGCAAGACCCACGGAGATAAAACCGTAGGCAAATCGAAAATACCTTCTTTGTGACAAGAAGCAATAACCCTGCCAGAAACCCAACACAGCCAGCAGGCTGAGGGCTGGGATAAAATCATCGACGAAGCGCATTGTACAATAATAGTAGAGCAGGAGTGTAATAGAAGACACCGCTGCAACACCAAACAAATTGATCGATAGCCAGAGCAGCGACTCCTGTCCCTCATTATTAACCGATTCAGCTTTGTTATTTCGAGCCCGGTTGATCCTGAGTATGGAGAACGCGATCGCGATACCGGCAAATAGCAAGAATGGGCTGCTGTACAGCAATCCAGTTACTCTTTCTTGTGCATAATAAAATATCGGAACGGGGATGGAAAGAGAGGGCCATGAAGACGTTGTGATCGGTTTGATAAATGGAAAACCATGGACAAATCTATAGGGTGTAAATAGATAGTAGCGCAGATTTAACAGGATATACCTGGTCGAGAAGAGCTCATTGTAGTATTCCCGGTAATTTATACCGCTAAGCTGAAAACGGAGACCAGACTCAAGAACTGAACCAAAACGAGCCCAGTTATACCAACCCAGTAATCCCGCGCCGAGGGCTAAAGGTAATAGGAACCCGGTCAGATTAATTGCCTTCTGAGCGCGGGTCGTATCTTGTCTATGATATCGAATAATCCACCAGACGATCATTAATGTCATGAATATTACCGGGAGAGCCAGAATGTTTCGAGACCCTACAGCGGCGCTCCAAAAAATACCGGAAGTTACTAATCCCCAGAACGAAGGTGTGGGTGCATCTAAAGCTATGAAAGCAAAGTAAAGCCCTCCGATCAAAAAGAACTGGCCGCTTTCGATGGAGGCCTCGTAAATCCGAGGCTGGTTCAGTATCCAGGTCCTGGGGATGATCAGCCCGGCGAGCAAAATGCCAAATAGGACTGTCCATGCCGGCAGGTTTCCGAAGAATCGTCCCCAGATTTTAAGGATCAAAAGCGTTAGAAAGATAAATAACCCGGATACGAACGCGAAAACAAGGACCTGATCGCCAATTTCGCCCTGGAATACGTATTTGAAGGGGAGCAGGATAAGGGCCGGGACAGGCCCCCAATATAAATAAAATTTTCCATTGTAGAATGATCCATCGAAGAGATATGTGATATCGGGTTGCGCTTGGCGTGCATAAATGTCATACGGATCTGGCATGGCAAGGAGAATGGGATCCGGTTTGATTTGGAGTGAGAGCTGGTTGTGCTGGAAAGAAGTCGCTAGCATGTCGTAATAGTTGGTGGTTTTCGGCCAGTTTGTCCAGTAGCCGACACTTATAAACCAACCATAGACTGCAATGACCAGGAGAACGACCAAGCCTGCTAGGAAATGAACCCGTGTTAATTTAGATGTTATTCGGGAAAAAATAACGGTGCAGATGATGATCAAGATGCCGATCGCCAGTGTGAAAATTCGAGCTGTGCCCCAGTGTGAGTTATATACGAATCCGATCTGATCTGCAAATACTGCCAATCCCGTGATAATAAATCCTGAAATAATGGCAGCAGTAGTTAACCACGATCTCTTCAACCGGTCACCCCTGATTCGTAAATTTTATACGTTGTCATTTTTACTCTATATGTTAAGATCCCTTCAAAGAGAGAATGGGAAATGACAAAGAACATGAAGACTAACGCGAATTCCAATCCGGCTCTCAGCCTGGTACGCCAGGCCTCATAATCGGAATCTATTTCATTCTTTTGGCCCAATTGAGCACGAGGACACTGGCTGCCGATGCCACGACCGGTCTGAAGACCTGCCAGAAGAATCTTTGGAACCAGCGCCAGTGCAAGCGATAAAGGATTTGTGTAATCACCCAGCGAGCCAAAAGTGTTCGTCCGAGAGCGCTTTCCATTACCCGAGACTTGTATCCTGTGAAGGAAAAATCCTCACAGCGAAAAGATTCGCTGATCTCGCGAGCAGCGAGTGCTCCATAGCCCAGGGCGATGCTGATCCCCTCACCGAAGATCGGGTCTGCTCCCACAGCATCACCTGCCAAGACCACGCGCGGTACGGACATTTGGTTCTTCGGGCTAAACCAGCGGATCGGATGTCCCTTCAACTCAACTGCGTTGAGGTCGAAGCCGTGCCGCGCCATCTCTTCAACCAAAGGTTGTTTTAAAGCCGGACGCTGCCTATCCGCTAGGATATTCGTATCATAGACACCCCAACAACGCATGGGTTGACCATCGAGCTGTGTAGGAAAATCCCAGGTATAGCCAGCGATACCGTTCGGCACGCAAAAGAAATCAAAGTAGGCAGTCTTGTCCCGGTTCTCCTCTCGGTCGTCAAATTCTGAGAATTTAGCCGTAGGGTAAGGCGGAGTCAGCACCTCCAGCACACGGGCGGTGTGAACGGGAGCATTCGGTAAGATACAGCGCCGCGTCACTCCATTCGATCCGTCGGCGCCAACGGCAACCTGGGCGATAAATGTCCCCTCATCGGTTTCAACGATCACGCAGTCCTCACGCGGCTGCACATCCCTGACAGTTACCCCTTCTCTAACCTCCAATCCTCTGTTAACTGCCTTCTTCGCCAGCCAATTGTCAAACTCGTCGCGGCGCACGACGCGCAATGTGTGTGTGTCAGGCAGGGAGATGACCAACCCTTTGCCGGCGAAATCCAAATGCGCCGAGGCGGCGTCCACGTGCGGCACCTCGCTGACATCCAGGCCGAGTCGCTGCAGGATGACTTCGGCATCGGCGAGCAGGCCGCCTGCACACAGTTTGGGCAGCGGGTAATGCGCCTTTTCGAGGATCAGGATGTGCGGGATGAGCTCCGGTAGAAGCTGAGCCAGGTGGAGAGCGGTCGAGAGTCCCGCAGGCCCACCGCCGAGGATGAGAACATCGTGTTTTACTGCTTTTTGCATAGATCCCTTAACTCACTGTTCCGCAGTACCCTGTATTTTCACCATTTATAAAAAACCCGATCATAGATACTGAAAGTACGTAGTGTAGTGGATTGAAACTATGCAGCACTTTGTGATCAGGCAGTACATTGGTGGAAGTCTGGCATAACAGGCCAGGCTGGTATTCTTATTCCTGCCGCAGGATGATGGCTGTTGAATCTTTATAAAGGATCCTCCAGCCTTCGTTGACCAGCTCAAGACTTAGAGCTGATCCGGTGGGCATGATAACCCATTTGACGTCATGCTGCAGAAGAACATCCTGCCAGCCCACCTCCAGCTTATCAACGGTTAAATATGATTTTGTTGCCTCACCGGTGTAATCGGTCTGGCTGTCTATAAAATCCTTTTGCTCGGGCCACAAGCGCCATACTATATATCCGCCCCATATGAAGTTATTGAACATATGCCCAGACTGCGGGTTGTTCTCCAGCCAATGAACCGCATCCACCGGGAAAAGTTTTGGATCAATAAAGTAGTCCCCTCCCAATCTTCCAGAAATTAATAAAACAAGCGATATGAGCACGGTGGCTGCGGGCCAGACAAACCCTTTTAGTTGTTTCTCGATCCGCGCTATCGCCGAGGAACTTCTTTTCAGGAAGTCCCAATTTACAATTTCTATGACCGGTCCAACCAGAACGAAGGGAGCCACCACACCGTAAAGATGTATATTGCGACCGGAGGTCATTGCCAGAACCGTAAAGCCGGCTATCAAAAAAGCCTGCCCGCTGCGGACACTCCCTTTTTTGAGAGAGAATATCAGTATGGATGCGACGATCAGCAGGAGTTCAACCAGAAATGACGGGTTGGAAAAGTCCGGCGGTTTGGTCTCCAAAATGGTGGACATTAAATATTTGTTCCCCTGGTAATTGAGGATGGTCTTCCAGGTATTCCAGCCGAAGGGGTTGATCAGGCTTGCGATCAACGAAAACGCAAAAGTTCCGGCCAGTTTTTTGATCACTTGTTGATCCAGGTTTTCACGGTTAAAAAAATAGTCCCAGAACCAGCCAGCCATATAAGCCAGTAGCACCAAAAAACCGGCCACGAATTCCGCATGAATATTCCCCCATAAGATCATCAACCCGGGCAATATCCAGAAATTCACTTTCCTGCCACGGCTGATCCGATCTGTAAGGACCAGCCAGACGGCAAGGAAAAATATGGAGAACAGGAGCGGTCGGGCGACCCAAAATGGGTAGGTGTTGGCGACACCCCATAAAATTAAAATCAGCATCAGGAACCGCTCTTCAAATTCTGAAGATAACGCGGAATACAATACAAAAAATGCAGAGGCGATCAAAAGCGCCGTAAGGAGCACCACCCCTTTCAGGCCGAGAGCTTCGTAAGAAAGATAATAAATCACGCCGGCCAGCCACTCGTGCGCCACGAACGGGCGACCCTCATAGATATAGGAGAACATTTCCTGCCGTGGGATGGAATGTGACTCTACGATCACCCGTCCCATCAGAAGGTGGCGGGGCAGGTCGCCGTCGTTGTTCAACGTGCGCCAGCCTGCGGCCATGGCGGCCGCGAATACAAGCAGGAAGAGCAGGTCCCTCGTACGGGGCAGTAAATAATTGGCAATGGAAGCAGGTTTCATAACGGGTGGCTCCGATGCGACTCGAGGTTACGCGTCAAGGAACGGTCAGTTTAATGATGGGGAATTTTTGCAGCGCGCGGACCAATATAAATGAAAGTAGAAATACGATCGTGGTGACCAGCGGCACGCTCCAGAGCGGATCACCCATGAAAGAGTTCACATGGAGCAAAGGAATCCGATCATTAAGTACTTCAATGACGAGGATGTGGATCAGATAAATTCCAAAACTAGCCGTTGCCAGAGATCTGGTGAAGGACTGGACCCGGGGGGAACCGAAAACCCTGGCATCCGCCATGCACCTAAGCAAAACAAAGGCAGCGCCCGATGCAATAATAACATTCATACTTACAAAATCATAAAAAAAACCGTTGAATGCGCCGGAGCGAAGGGTCAGGAGGTAGGTACCTACCACCGTAACAAACGCGCTTAATATCCATAGGGCAATTGCAAGAATGACCCTGAAGCGGGACAACGTCATTTCGCCCAGCAGATACCCAAGCACAAAGAAGCATAAGAATCCGGTGGCCAACGGCGGGCTGAGGTTGATATTAAAATTCCAGAACTGCCTGGCGATCGTCAGCACCGGCTGAAAGACCAGCCAAAGGCCAATTAAATACCAGAGAACCCTCCTGTCCATATCCGGCTTGAACATCAGGCGCAAGACCGGGAGAATAAAATAAATACTGATCAGGGAATATAAAAACCACAGGTGATAATAAGTGCCTCTAACCAGTAATAACTGCGATACAAGATTTACCGTACACACATTCGCATGATTCCCACAGAACCAAAACAAGTAGATCAATGACCACACGATAAATGGAATTAACACTTTGGTCATTCTTTTCGTATAAAAAATCCGCAGGCTTTCCGACCTGGGTAGAAGTAAATAACCGCTGATCATAAAAAACAACGGGACTGAGATGCGTGCAACCGCGCCGTAAATATTGGCGATCATCCATTGGTCGACGGGTATTTGCCCCCACACATTGGTCAATTGTCCCGAAACATGGATCATTACCACGAGATAAATGGCGACCACCCGGATGAGGTCCGCCCAAACAATAATTGGCTTTGCGCCCGGTCGTGCGTCTAGGGATGGGGAATTTACTAAATCTACCAATTATTATCCTGCTCATACCCTAATTTCACCAACAACTCGCCTGCTACATCCTTAAAAATCTTTTTATGTTCATCGGTGAAATACTTTTTCCACTCCCCCGTCTTACCCGAGCGAAAGGTGGGAGAGCGGCTTGGATTAATGGAAGCTTCCAGAGATCCGAGAATCTGCGCCCGGTCCGCGCGGATCGTCCTTGTCCCGATGCGAACCAGCAAGTGGTCGAGTATCAGGTTAAGGCTTCGCATGCGATCATTAACAAGGTCTTCAAAATGGATCTTCATAACGGAGGGCTGATCGAGCCAGCCCAGGTATGGGGCGAAGCGTCCCGCCAGATCGGGGAATTCCACTTCGGCGGCCTGCCCTGCGACCGAAGGGTCAGAGCGTCCAAGAATGCTGACACGCAGCCGCGAGTCGAAGTCGGGGAGCGATTGGTAATAGGTGTGATGGACGTGGTTCGGCTCCATGTCGGTGATGTAGAAGACATGCGAGAGGGCTACATCGCGCGGATCCCGGTAGATAAAGTAGGGCACAAAGGCAGGCTCGGTGACGCAGGTAACGACTTCCGGCCAGGCAAATAAGTGCGCCGAGCCGACATCGCGAGGGCGAAGCGAATTCACCCAGGCGAGGGTCTCCGGGAGTGAGCGCTTGCGACCGCTCTCGCCCTCATAGCCTGCAAAGAAAGAATGCAGGCGGCGTGCAAAGGGCGCGACTTTCGAGAAACCTAGCAGGATCTGGTCGAGCAGGTGCGTACCGCTCTTGGGGAAGGAGATGCCAAGCAGGATCGGCCAGCCACCCTGCGGAGCAGGCATTGCTGCAAAGCGCAAGCCCTGGGAGGCTTTTTCAGTTTGATAAACCATCGACCGGATGGATGATTTCAAGGTCATTGGATTATTAAACCACACTTATGATTGAGCTAAAATACAGTCCGGGACAGCGAGAGCACAGAGAATCATCAATATCCTTATTTTCCAGAAAAGCATGTTCGGTTTCCAGGCATTGCAGATTGAATTGGATCAGAGGATTGGAAAAAGCAAATCTCCAGGGGGGCATGATGACCGGGAAAAGGTCTGTAGGTCAAAGAATATTTTAAGGATGCAAAGATCATTAAGATGGATAATTAAAAGGGCAAGTCTTACATATCTGGTCGGGATCGAAAAGGAGATACACGCTATAGGTAAGAGGAGGTCAGTCGATTTCATCAAAAGGAGTAAATCTCTCAGTTTTGTCTCATTTTTGTCTTAGGATAAAGTTTTATAGTTATCTTCGTTATATCGAACCCTCCTTGGTTGGCGGGTACTTGAAACAAATATTACACATTTTTCACCATGATCGGTAATAAGAGCAAACCTTCTAATTCGCGTTCTGTGACCTGGCGGCGACGCTGGCAGCAAATAAGAAAAGGCGTAAGGCGCACTGCCCCCTTCGCCGCGGGTGTATTAGCCGCGCTGGCTGGGCTCGTGCTTTACAATATCCTTTTTCCGGGGCCGCATCCATTAACCCGGAATGAACTGAAAAACACAATTGCCCAGACGCTCGCCTCTGCAACGCCGCCACCGGCTTTCTCTGAACGCGTATACAAGGTGATACAGCCCTCGCTCATCCTCATTGAAACCCACAGCTCAGACGAGAACGGTTTGGGCAGCGGGGTCATCATTGACGATGCGGGGGACATCCTCACCAGTTTGCACGTTGTCGCGAACTCGACAGACATTCAGATAACATTTGCAGACGGCACCAAGACCGGTGCAAAGGTGACAACCTCGCAGCCAGAGAATGACATCGCCGTTTTGAGCCCGGACCAGCTCCCAGCGCAGGTGATACCTGCTGTGCTGGGGAACCCGAACGCAATGCAAGTCGGGGACGAGGCGTATGTTGTCGGGAATCCCTTCGGCCTTTATAGCTCAATGAGCTCAGGAGTCATTTCCGGTTTTAACCGTTCGTTCCAGCCCGCCACTAGCAATCAAGTGCTCCGGGGGTTGATACAAATCGACGCAGCGGTGAACCCCGGCAATTCGGGCGGACCCCTGCTCAACCGGAATGGCGAGGTGATCGGTATTGTCACCGGGATCGTGAACCCCACCGACCAGAATTTCTTTATCGGTATCGGATTTGCCGTTCCGATCACTGTGGCCGGCGGCGCCTTTGGCTCGCCTCCCTATTAGCGGGAAACGGCCGAACCATCATTTCTCAACAAGGCGGACGCTGCCTTATTGAGAAGAACCTGTCGAAAATTTTTGTCGAAGGAGATGACAATGGATCAGGAAATGAATCCCGAGAACCGTAAGCCCATGGAACGGGTATTATACGAAGTGAAGAAGGTGATCGTCGGACAGGATCATTTGCTGGAACGGTTGATCGTCGCCTTGCTGGCTCGCGGACACATCCTCGTCGAAGGCGTGCCGGGGTTGGCCAAGACCATGGCGATCAAGACCATAGCCGAAGCGATCGGCGGCGAGTTCAAGCGTATCCAATTCACACCCGACCTCGTCCCGGCGGATCTGGTCGGTACGCGCATTTACAATCAGAAGACAGGCGAGTTCAACACTTCGCTGGGCCCGGTATTCACCAACCTGCTGCTGGCAGATGAGATCAACCGCGCCCCCGCCAAAGTGCAGAGCGCACTGCTTGAAGTGATGCAAGAGCACCAGGTAACGATCGGCAGGGAGAGCTTTAAGGTGCCCAATCCATTCCTTGTGCTTGCCACACAGAATCCCATCGAGACCGAAGGCACCTATGCTTTACCTGAAGCACAAGTGGACCGCTTTATGCTCAAAGTGCTCGTCGGTTATCCCAACGCAACCGAAGAATTTGTAATCGTCGAACGTATGACGGGGATGCTTCAGGCAGTTCAAAAGGTGATCACCACCGATCAACTGCTTGAACTGCAAAAAGAGGTTGATCAAGTTTATGCAGACCCGGCATTGATCGAATACGCGGTCCGCATGGTGACTGCCACACGCAAACCCAAGGACATTGGCCTGCCCGAACTGGAGCGTTACATTATGTTTGGCGCAAGCCCACGCGCTTCGATCAACCTGATCCTCACCGCCCGGGCGCTCGCCTTCGTGCGTGGCCGCGACTATGTGTTTCCGCAAGACGTCCTGGACATGGCATTCGACGTCATGCGGCACCGCCTGGTTTTGTCCTACGAAGCGCTCTCGGACAACCTGACCAGCGACGATATTTTAAAAAAGATCCTCGACCGCATACCGATCCCTGTGGTACCTTTGCATGAGCATGTCAACGGCCGCATCAACGCCTGAACGCATCCTGCAGCGTCTCGACTGGCAGGTCATCCGCCGATTGGACGGCCTATTACAGGGCGACTATCGCAGCCTGTTCTATGGTTACGGCGTGGATTTTGCGGACCTGCGCGAATACCAGGCTGAAGATGATGTCCGTTATATTGATTGGAACGTCACGGCGCGGATGAATACGCCGTACGTCCGCAAGTACGTCGAAGATCGTGAAATTTCCGCCTGGTTCCTGCTCGACCTGAGTCCCTCCATGGATTTTGGTACGGTACAGGGAATGAACCTGAAGCGCACGATCCTTATTGATTTTGTCACAACACTGGCGCGCTTGCTGACCCGTCATGGGAACCGTGTCGGCGCAATGTTCTACGACAGCCGAGTTGAACTGACGATCCCGGCAAGAAGTGGGCGGAACCAGGTGCTGCGGCTCATCCATGACCTGCTCAAACAACCGCGTTTAGCGAACGCACCGTTCACAGATCTGACGCCACTGCTTAAAACTGCCTTGAACTCCATAAAGAACCGGTCTTTGGTCTTCCTCATCTCCGATTTTATCAGTGTGCCGGGCTGGGAAGGGCCGTTGAATTTGCTCAATCAGCGTCATGAAGTCCTGGCGATCCGCTTGTGGGATCCCCGCGAAATGGAATTGCCGGATATTGGCCCGGTCATCATGGAAGACTCCGAGACCGGCGAACAAATGTACGTTGATACCCACGATAAAAAAATCCGGAGCCGATTTACAGAGGCGGCCCGCCGCCGCGAAGCAATCGTGAACGAGAATTTCAAACACGCCGGAGTGGATGCGCTTTCACTTTCTACGGATGAGGACCTTGTCCGCGCCATCGTACGTTTTGCCACGCTGCGGCGGCAGCGACGGAAGTAAGGCCTATGACATTCATCTGGCCAACCATGCTTTTATTCGCCCTCGTGTTGATCCCGCTGCTTATCGTGCTCTACCTGATCTTGCAGCGGCGCAGGCGGCGATTCGCTGCAAAGTATGGCAGTCTGGGGCTTGTGCAAGAGCCCGCGGGTCGCGGGATCGGCTTGCGCCGCCACCTTCCTCCGATCCTTTTCCTGATCGGTCTCGCGATCCTGCTGTTCGCACTGGCCAGACCGCAGACCGAGATCAGCCTGCCGCGCATCGAAGGTACGGTCATCCTGGCTTTCGACGTTTCGGGCAGCATGGCTGCAAACGATTTGCAGCCAACACGGATGGAAGCGGCTAAGACCGCTGCGCGGGCGTTTGTACAACACCAACCACCCAGCGTGCAGATCGGGATTATCGCATTCAGCGATAGCGGCTTTTCGGTACAAACCCCCACCAATGATCAGGATGCCATCCTGGCTGCCATTAACCGACTTTCGCCGCAGCGCGGCACCTCCCTGGCGAATGGGATTCTCGTATCCCTGAATACGATTACTGCCATGGGGCAGCAGAATACACATTTCTACAGCTCTCTGACGCCAGAACCCACCCCTACTCCAACTGAAATGCCGCAAGGGACTTATTCCTCCGCGGTGATCGTCATGCTCACCGACGGTGAAAACAACGAAAACCCCGACCCGCTCACGGCTGCGCAAACAGCTGCGAAGGAGGGCGTGCGGATCTATACCGTCGGCATCGGCAGTGCGGCAGGGACAATCCTGCATGTCAATGGCTTCACCGTTCACACGCAGCTGGACGAAGCAACGCTGCAACAAATTGCGCAAATTACAGGCGGCACTTACTATAATGCGGATTCTAAAGATGCCCTGCTCAAGATCTACAATAACCTAAATCCGCAATTGATCATCAAACCTGAAAAGACCGAGGTCACCTCCATTTTTGCGGGGGCGAGTGTGCTGGTCCTGCTGATCGCCGGTCTATTTTCACTCCTGTGGTTCAGCCGTTTGCCGTGATGGTGTATGATCTACCGTCTACCCGTAAAAAAGCGAGCCCCTCTAGAGGTTGCGGAAGGCCTCTTATTAATGGCACCTTGGAGGTAACGATATGACTTTTCTTTGGCCCTATTCCCTTTATCTGCTGGGGTTGATCCCTATAATCATCGCTGGGTATATTTTGATCCTGCGGCGGCGGCGGCGATTTGCGGTGCGCTATTCAAGCTTGGCCCTGGTGCGCGAGGCCCAGCCTCAACAGTCATGGCTGCGGCGCTACCTCCCCTTGGCTCTATTCCTGCTCGCACTGGCCAGCTTGATAGTCGCACTTGGTCGCCCGGTTTCGATCGTAACCGTGCCTTCCGGTCAGACTACGATCATCCTGGCAATTGATGTATCAAGGAGCATGTGCTCGACCGATGTGCAACCCACCCGCATACAGGCTGCCGAGAATGCTGCTCTGTCCTTTATCAAAAATCAAAAATCCAATACGCAGATCGGGATTGTCGCCTTCTCGGGTTTTGCGGAATTGATCCAGCCTCCAACAACCGATGCGGAGGCGCTCCAGGCCGCCATCGAAAGCCTGCTTGTGGGACGCCGGACAGCCATCGGCAGTGGAATTCTTAAATCGCTGGATGCAATTGCCGAAGTAGATAAAAGTGTCCCACCGAGCATAACGGATGGGTCCCCGGGCATCGAACCGCAACCGCTGCCTAAAGGGGCTTATGTGCCTGACATCGTTGTCCTGCTTACGGATGGGGTCAGTAACACGGGTCCATTACCTCTGGATGCAGCACAGCAAGCTGTGGATCGCGGCGTCAAAGTTTATACCATCGGCTTTGGGACTGCCAATGGAAGCGAATTTGCATTTTGCGGTCAACAGGCCCAGGGCAGCGAACCCTTTGGTTTTGGCGGTGGCGGAGGCTTCGGCGGAGGGGGAGGAGGCGGCTTCCGCCGGGGAATTGACGATCAGACCCTCAAACAAATCGCCGATATGACCGGCGGAGCTTATTACTCAGCGGAGAGCGCGAGCGAGCTTCAGAAGGTTTTCCAACAGCTGCCTACGTATTTGATCGCCAAGCATGAGACCTCTGAAATCAGCGTGATCTTTACAGCCCTCGGCGCGCTGTTGGCCGGCCTGGCTATTGCCCTTTCATTAATCTGGCACCCGTTGCCTTAATTCCAATTTCTTTAGTTCTTCCTTCCCCGGTAATAAGCTGCTGACAAACGGTCCTGTGTTTGTCAGCAGCTATTATTAATCACATAATGACAGCTTTCGGTCCAAATTTTGAATTGTTTCGTCCCGCGTAACGGTTGTAGGCAAATTTGATCCCTTAAGGACTAAAATGAGCGGATGTCCGGCGAAGGAGGAAAATTCTGTCCGTTAAAAGTAGTTTGCCTTATTGAAACTGTTCTCGTCGGGCTATATCTTCGATCATCTGGCGCTGTTCCTTGGTAAGGTTTGCATATTCAGAGTTGTGCCGGTTGGTGTCCCGGTTTTCCACGATCACTACCGAAGCATCGCGGCTGAGCAAAACCGCGTGCCAGACACCGCACTTCACATTTTGAATTCTTCCAATCTCCATTATGTGCGGATAGATACTATCTATCCCGATCCCATTTCCGCCCAAGATCAAAATGCCTATGCCCTTTGTAAGGATAAAGACTTCATCGGTCTCCATGTGGCGTTCCATGGAACCTACGGTCTCAGGTTGCATTTCTTCACTGAAACGCAGGATGGCCACGCGCCACGCGCCGTAATCGATCAAAGGCTGGTAGCCCTTACCCTCATAATTTCGGATCTCAATCAATGGATCATCCATACTGCCTCCGTGTTTGAGCATGTTATCCCAGCCATACTTCAACGCGATGCTCATTGCCTTCCAAATCCAAAGGGATCATGTTGCCAGCAATGACTTTATCGTCCACTGTCATTTTGACAACACCTCTGCAGACCCTGAGTGGATTGTGAACAATAATGTGTATTTCCTTCCCCCGAAACTTGCGCGTCACTGAAAAGCCGCTCCATCCGGAGGGGATGCACGGGTCAACGCACAAGCCATCCAATTCAGGGCGAATGCCCAGGATCCATTGGGTGATGGTTACATAGTTCCAGGCTGCCGTACCGGTGAGCCAGGAATTTTTTGCCTCGCCATGAGCAGCTGCATCACGGCCCGCGATGGTTTGAGCATAGACATATGGTTCGCAACGATGGATCTCGGACAGCTCTTCGCGCGCAGAGGGGTTGATGCGCAAATAATAGTCGAGAGCACGATCGCCGTTCCCGATTTTTGCCTCCGCAATCATTACCCAGGGGTTGTTATGGCAGAAGATGCTGGCGTTTTCTTTATAGCCCGGTGGGTAGGAAGAGATCTCTCCGAGGTTCAGGTAATATTTGGAATAAGGAGGCTGCAGTAAAAGGATGCCGTGTTTTGTGGCAAGCCGTTCATTCACGGAGGCGAGCGCCTTCTGCGCGTATCCGTTTTCGAGGCCCACGCCCGCCAACACACAGAATCCCTGCGGTTCTATATATATTTTTCCTTCTTTACACTCCGCCGAACCCACCTTTTGTCCGAGATCATCATAAGCACGCAGAAACCATTCTCCATCCCAGCCGTGCTGGTAGATGGTCGCGGTCATGTCCTCTGCAAGTTTCGAATAATACGTTGCGGATTTCACATCAAACCCAGGCCGATATTTTTCGGATTTTGCCCCATACCGCTCTGCGATTTGTGCCATCTCACGAGTTGATAATACGAACAAGCCTGCAATGAAAACACTCTCCGCCACTTTGCCGTCCCGGTTCGTTGTGGTTTGGAAACTTTCCCCGGGCGTGTCGGAGAAGCAGTTTAGATTGAGGCAATCGTTCCAGTCAGCACGGCCGATCAGTGGCAGACCATGCGGCCCGATCCTATCGAGCGTATATTGGATCGAACGCTGCAAATGTTCGAAGAGAGGCATCTCGCTGCCCGGCTGGTTATCATACGGAACGAGCTCATCCAGAATGCCCCAATCTCCCGTCTCGCGCAGGTAAGCTGCAACTCCCAATACCAGCCAATGCGGATCGTCATTGAAGTTTGACCCGATGGCATCGTTCCCGCGCCTGGTCATCGGTTGATATTGATGATAGGCACCGCCATCGTTCCTTTGGGTGGAAGCCAGGTCGATGATGCGCTGCCGCGCGCGTGCCGGGACCATTTGTACGAAACCCAGCAAATCCTGGTTTGAATCGCGGAATCCCAGACCGCGCCCGATCCCTGATTCAAATAAGGAGGCGGAACGCGACATATTGAACGTTGCCATGCACTGGTAAGCGTTCCAAATGTTCACCATCCGGTTAACATGTTCGTCAGGCGTCTGTACTTGCAGGACCCCAAGCAATTGATCCCAATAAGAGTTGAGCGAGTCAAAGGCCAACTCTGCATTGGTTTTATCAAGATACTTGTCGATCACAGGTTTCACGCGTTGCTTGTTGATTGTTTGAGAATCAGGCGGGTCGAATTTTTGGTCTTTGGGATTCTCGAAATAACCCAATAAGAAGATGACCTGCTTCTGTTCGCCAGGCTGAAGTGAAGCTTGAATATGGTACGATCCGATCGGCTGCCAACCAAAGGCGATCGAACCGGTCGATCGTCCCCGCTCCAGAACTATCGGGCGATCCCAGCTGCGGTAGGGGCCCAAAAAAGCTTCCCGTTGTGTATCGAAGCCTGAGGGTATTTCAGAGCAGGCAAAATAAGCAAAATGCTCGCGCCGTTCACGATATTCAGTCTTGTGGTAGATAACATTGTCTTCAACTTCCACTTGCCCGATGGAGAAATTGCGCTGGAAGTTCGTCGAATCGTCCAAAGCGTCCCATAAACAAAACTCAATGGCAGAGAAGACGGAGAGGTCTACCGGGGTATTGCGCTGATTCGTTATGGTCATCTGCCAGATCTCGAGATTTTCCCCTAGCGGGACGAAGTAACGCGTTTCGGCCCGGATGCCGTTATACGTCGAGCCGATCACGGTGTAACCCATCCCGTGGCGACAAGAATATTCCTGCAGCTCCGTTTGGGTTGGCTGCCAGGACGGAGACCAATACTTCCCGTTTTCACCATCACGTAAATAGATATACCGACCGCCAAAATCGAAAGGCGCATTGTTGTAACGATAGCGCGAAATGCGGCGCAGGCGTGCGTCTTTATAAAATGAGTAACCCCCGGCAGTATTGGAAATCAAAGCAAAATATTCCTCAGAGCCCAGGTAGTTGATCCATGGCAGTGGGGTATCAGGGCGGGTAATGACATATTCACGCCGGGTGTCGTCGAAGTAGCCGTATTTCATGAAGTTATTCCTTAATAACGTTTTTTTATTTTCGAACAAGGAATTAATTGTTTGTACGAGTGAAAACAATCAAGTCCCAACCGGTACACCGGCTTCGATAATGATTTGAAATGAACATAGTCCGCTCCACATCAGCAGCAAATCATGATCCAAGAATCAGCAGGTCCAGAGGCGCAAGGCTCAAGTTGCCGCGCGCGGGCAAGTTGCTGTTTCCGTGCAGACGTTTTTGGTCGTAGACGTGAACCTGCGTCAGCGAGCGGGCAGAAATCACCTGACTGGTTTCACTAAAATTGGCAAATATGATAATGCGGTGATCGTCATGACTGCGAATGTATCCGAGGACGTGGTCATTATCGGTAGGGACAATCTCCAACCTGCCGCTGGATAAGGCTATCAGCTTCTTTCGGAGTCCAATCAACGCCTTCAATCCCTGGTAAACGCGTCCTTCCACGCTGGCAGGGTCGTCTCGAAGGGAATAGCGCGCAGGATCAGTCCGAGGACGGTGCACCCAGCGGCTGTCGTACGCTTTGGCTGGATCGTCGCGGTAGGTGTAATCATTTAAGGTGGCGATTTCGTCGCCAAGATAAATAAGGGGGATGCCACCTACACTGAGTATGATGCCATGGATGAGCAATATACGCCGTATAGCCAGATCCACTTCCGCGTCGCCTTCTTCGTTAAGAGCCTTTTCCAATCCGGCCAATGAAGCGCAAGTTCCGCTGATACGGCAATCACCGGTCTTGGCATTTTCTTGAAAAGGCAGGCCGCGGGCAAAACTGCCGGGGAAGCGTCCGCGATAAAACTCGTTGAGAAAATGACGGTGGTCGTGCGCATTGACCCCCAACAAAGCCGCGTCTTCATCTGAAAATGTCCAGCCGATATCATCATGGGAGCGAACGTAATTTACCCAAGCACAGGACGGGTTGATTTCAAAGCGGGTAGCCAAGGCCTGGCTCAGCAAGCGGGTTTTGCGCGTCGCCAGTGAGTTCCAGAGCAGAGCCATCATTAATGGGTTGTAGGAAAGCTGGCATTCCTGCGGGTCGATATACTTCACCACTTCGTCCGGATGGACAATGGCTTCGGACTTAAATAGAAGTGCGGGTGCCGCGATGCGGGCCGAGGCATTGAAAGCCTGGATAAGTGTATGTGTTTCCGGTAGATTTTCACAACTTGTGCCGAGTTGTTTCCAAATGAACGCAACGGCATCCAGTCGCAGCACTTCCACACCTTGATTAGCCAGGAAAAGCATCTCTTCGATCACCCTGTTACAGACAGACGGGTTGTCATAGTTCAGGTCCCACTGATAGCTATGGAAAGTCGTCCATATCCAGCTTCCCATATCAGGATTGAAAGTGAACGAACCGGGGTGCTCGTCGGGAAAGATCTCCCGAAGGTTACGCTCGTAGGCATCCGGCATCGTGCGGTCCGGGAAGATTCGATAGAAGTTTTGATGTTCGGTGTCGCCCGCTTTTGCCCGTTCAGCCCAACCATGCTCGTCGGAAGTGTGATTAAAGACCAGATCCAACACCAGACTGATGTTCGCGCCACGCAAGTCGCGGGCCAGGGATGCCAATTGCCCCATCGTGCCGAGCGCTGGAGCAAGCTCGCGATAACTGCTGACCGCATAACCGCCATCGTTTTCCCCACTGGGGGATTTGAAGAGCGGCATCAGATGGAGATAGGTGAGGCCGAGTTCTTTGAAATAGGGAATTTTAGATCGCACCCCTTCAATATCCCCTGCAAATAAGTCAACATAACAAACTCCGCCCAGCATCTGGTTGGACTGGAACCAATGCGGGTTCAACTCCCGGGTTTGATCCAGTTCCCTCAAGTCCTCGGGACGTGCAAACCAGGCGCGAGTGAGGCTGATGAGCAGATCTTCCATGTGAAAGAAAAAATCATAATGTCTGTTGTATAAGTTGAGATACAAAGCGAATAAATCGGGAAAATGCTTATGCAAGCGCTCCTTGAAAATTTGCCAGCCTCTTGGATCAGCGGCAATCTCTGCCGTGAAGCCGGCCTCCAGCCGGGGTTGGATGCGATCAAGGGTCCGTTCCGCTTCGTGATCAAGTTGAACGGGATCGGTTGTGTTAATCATCGTTATATTTCCGAGACCAGGAAAAAGGCATATTGGTATCGAATGGAACTGAGAAACCCTGTGCAGCCGGCAGGGGACTTACAAGTTCGGAGTATGTCGCGTCTCCTTCCATCCTTCCCAAGGCAGTCTGGGACATATCAGTTATTCACAAGAAGCCAAAGATATTGGAACGGTTGGAGGGTAAGTGAATTGAGCGAAAAGGCTTCACCCGTGAGGATATTTAATGTTTCACCAAAGGGCAGGCGGACAACTTGTTTTTGCCCGCCCAAGTTATTGATAATCAATACGGTTTCATTTTTGTACTTGCGCATATAAGCAGCAATGGAATTTGTCCCCGCCTCCACCCATTCGAAACTGCCCCAACCGAAAGCAGGATGTGTTTTTCGGACTTCGATCATGCGGCGCATTGCATGGAAAAGAGAGTCGGGGTCAGCTAATTGTGCAGCGACGTTGACATGTTCGGGACCGTAATTGTCCTCCGGGAAGGATGTGAAAGGTTCGGCTTTTGTGAAGCCGGCATTGGGA
>JBGQIO010000048.1:0-18959 GCA_041498515.1 Anaerolineae bacterium | reverse complement strand
CCGAGCTTGTTCTTTCGCTTAAGGCCGCCGCATTTGCCGAGGAACAGGCAGGCTTTCGGGTGGACGGCGCTCAACAGGTCCATCACAGTAGCCGCATTGGCACTGCCCATCCCAAAATTGATCAGGCTGATGCCCTCGGCGGTGACGTTGGGCATGGGCTTCGCAAGTCCGCGGATGGGGACATCGTACCATTCGGAGAACATGCGCAGGTAATCATCGAAGTTGGTCAGCAAAATGTATTCGCCAAAATCTTCGAGGGCTGTGTCTGTGTAACGCGGCAGCCAGTTCGCTACAATTTCTTCTTTGGATGTCATTGCGCCTCCAAGATATTTATGATCGAGAACTCGTCGGCCTTTTGTCGTTTGCTTTGTCTGAAATTTATATCTAGCCAGCTTTTGCAAACCTGGTATACCGCCATTCCAATGCTTCTTGACTGGGCCACTGCTTTTTCGAAATAGGCAACACGAGCTTGGTTTTGTGTAATCCCTGCAAGCCATACTGTAAAACTGGACCATCTTCCTCTTCCAAAATATCGTCGCGGACTTGAATAATATAATCAGGTGTGATACCTATCATGAAACTGTCATATGTAGCGTGATGTAATTTGCAAAGAGAGATGCCGTTATCAATTGTTGTTTTGCTCTCAGGCAAATTATCTGGAATAATATGAGCGGCGTCGAGCAATTCTCGATGTTTCAAACGGCAAAATGCACATTGTGATCTATAAGCGTCAAGAACCTTCTCTCTAAAAGTCCTTTGATACAGCCGGACTTTTACAGTGGCGGTCAAATATGCATGCCGTGCATCGGACACTTCCGCAATTTGGCGCGAAATAATTGTTTCGGTATACTCAAAAGCGGGAAGCGCATCATCGACCGCGACTTTAAATGTTAAATTACTTTTGTCATCACTAATGATATAAACGGGCCAAGTTGCAAGATATTTTCCAGGTTCGATTCCGTGAAAATAAATCAACGGACGTTTTAGCTCAAAAATCTTTCGCAACCCCACATTGTCACGATGATTTGGATCAGTACCACGATAGTGGTAGATGAGAAAATTATCCTTCCCGAAATAATCATCATACGGTCCCTTCGGTGCAGTTGTAATTGAAATGGGTAAATCAAGAATTTTCGGTTTGAAGATTCCTTGGGGGGCAATTAGTGGAATGCGTTGATCCTGAAACACAAAACCTTGTTCAAGTAACTTTCTTGATAGTACATCCTCCCCTTGCGCTGCAACCTGTTCTGAAAGCCAATTGAAAGCTGTTACCCGAACGAGCAAATCGATATCCATATTGAGATTTTACACCCTCCAAAAACCTCCTTGCCCCTACTAATTCTTCATGGTAAAACGATGGGTGATCCTTCCTCCACCATGTAATCGCAAACCAGAAGGTAAGACTCCCTTCCACTCTTAGCGCAGGGAACGGAACAAAAAAGACATCTAGCACGTCCTATCTCTACATTTACAACTGGAGAATAATATGAAAACATTTAATCGTATTCCCTTATTCGTACTCGCCACCCTGCTGTTCACGGCCTGCGGTCCTACTTCCACACCCGAGCCGCTTTTACCTCAAAGAAATAACCCCTATGCGCCACAGGCTGGTGATAACGCGATGCTGCGCGGCGACCTCCGCATCGATTCGGCCTCCCTGGCTTTGGCACTGTCTCAGCCGCCGCAAGTGATGGTGAACTTCGCTTATTTTCAGCCGACACCTTGCTATAAACTGCGGGTTGAAGTGAGTAGGCCCGACGCGCAGAACCGTATCGACCTCAACGCCTATGCCGTCACTGAAAAAGATAAACCTTGCACATTGATGGCTCTTGCCACACCCTTGAAAGCCAGCCTGAACCTCGGCAGTTTTCCAAAAGGACATTACAGCGTGTGGTTGAACGGTAACAAAGTAGATGAATTCGACTCGTAGGAGAACTTTTATACGACCATCTTCATTGAGTTAGCGGCTGAAAGCAGACCCCCGAGATTTTGGAAATCTCGGGGGTCTCTTAAACATAAGGTAAAATTTCCTCAGCATGCCTTCCGATACCCAGGTCATCTACTCCATGACGCGCGTGGGGCGGCTCGTGCCTCCCAACAAACAAGTGTTGCGCGATATCTCACTCGGCTTTTACTACGGCGCCAAGATCGGCGTGCTCGGACTGAACGGCGCGGGGAAATCCACCTTGCTGCGCATCATGGCAGGCGTGGATACCGAGTACGTCGGCGAGATCGCCATGTCCAAAGGCTACACAGTGGGCCTGCTCGAGCAGGAGCCGAAACTCGATGAGACGAAGACGGTGATCGAGGTCGTGAAAGAAGCGGCGCAGCCCATCTTGGATATGCTGGGGCGCTTCGATGAGGTCAATGCCAAATTCGCGGAACCGGACGCAGACTTCGATGCGCTCGTGGCTGAACAAGCCAGGCTGCAGGAGCAGCTCGATAAGCACGACGCCTGGAACCTCGACAGCCACCTGGAAGTAGCGATGGATGCGCTGCGCTGTCCGCCGGCGGATACTCCCATCGAGGTGCTCTCCGGCGGGGAACGCCGCCGCGTCGCGCTCACCCGCCTCCTGCTCACCGAGCCGGATATCCTGCTGCTCGACGAACCCACCAACCACCTCGATGCCGAATCCGTGGCTTGGCTGGAGCATCACCTGCGCGAATATAAAGGCACGGTCATCGCGGTCACACACGACCGTTACTTCCTCGACAACGTGGCAGGCTGGATCCTGGAACTCGACCGCGGCTTCGGCATTCCGTGGAAAGGCAATTATTCCTCATGGCTCGCACAAAAGAAGGAGCGCATCCAACAGGAAGAGAAGAGCGAGAGCAAGCGGCAGAAGACGCTCGAGCGCGAACTCGAATGGATCCAAATGTCGCCCAAGGCGCGCCAGGCCAAAGGTAAGGCGCGGCTTACTGCCTATGAGAATCTGTTCAGCCAGGAAATGGAAAAAGAACGTGCTGGCCTGGAAATCTACCTCCCGCCCGGGCCGCGGCTGGGAGACATTGTCTTTGAGCTGGAGGGTGTGACAAAATCCTTCGACGAGCGCCTCATTTTGGATGCCTTTTCTAGTTCCATTCCGCCAGGCTCCATCGTGGGGATCATCGGTCCCAACGGCGCGGGCAAGACCACCCTGCTCAAGATGATCATCGGAAAAGAGAAACCCGACAGCGGCACGATCAAGATCGGCGAAACGGTTAAGCTGGCTTACGCTGACCAGACCCGCACCCTGGACCCCGAGAAAACCGTCTACGAAGAGATCTCTCAAGGTGCCGACACAATGGAACTCGGCAGCCGTAAGATAAACTCACGTGCCTATTGCGCCTCGTTTAACTTCCTGGGCAGCGACCAGCAGAAGAAAGTGGCGGTGCTCTCGGGCGGTGAACGCAACCGCGTGCATTTGGCCAAGACCCTCACCGAAGGCGCCAATGTGCTGCTGCTCGACGAACCGACCAACGACCTGGATGTCAATACTTTGCGGGCGCTCGAAGAAGCCCTCGAGGAATTTGCGGGCTGCGCCCTCGTCGTCAGCCACGACCGCTGGTTCCTCGATCGTATCTGCACGCATATCATTGCGTTCGAAGGCGAGTCACAGGCCAGGATGTATTTGGGGAACTGGTCCGATTACGAAGCCTATTTGAAGGAGAAATTTGGGAAAGACCTGACGCCGCATCGCGTAAAGTATCGGATGCTGAAGAGGTAGATCGGTGAATTGGTAAATTGGTAGATTGGTAGATCGTTAGATTGGGAAATGAGGTAGGGGACTTGAGATTAAGGAATCGGGTATTGAAAGAGGGTTGGTCAGGTGTATGTCCGCCTTTTTTTTATTCAGATAACTTGTGACATTAACTTATTGCTTGAAATCAGACGTTCAATATCATAAAATATCTTCATCTTATAAATGAGGAGAATCCCATGCTTATTCGTTGGCTCGTATTCATTCACGTTTTATCCGCTCTTACCTTTTTTATGTCTCATGGCGCCTCGGCAGCAATGGCTTTCAAGATCCGCAATGAGACTGACTTCACCCGCATCCGGGCCATGCTCGATCTGTCCTGGTCGACCATGATAATGATGGGCATATCATTTCTGGTGATGGGATTAACAGGTCTGATCATGCCTTTCATGATCCATATCTGGGATAAGGTCTACATATGGATCTCGATCGTGCTTATGCTATTTGTCTTCATCTACATGTCCTTATTCAATGAGACCCACTACAAACAACTGCGACGTCTGGTGGGGTTGCCGTATATGAAAGGCAATAAACAACTACCTGCCGAACCACCCTCCAGCCCCGAAGAAGTCTCCGCGCTGCTCAAAAAAACCGGCGTGATTGGATTGGTAGTGGTCGGCTACGTCATCCCCGGGATTGTCTTGTGGCTCATGATCTTCAAGCCATAATAAAATATGTTGTTCCTTCGGAAACAATATCCATCCCACAAAAGTGAAACGAGCATCCTTCTATCAAATTAATAAAAATTGCCTCTTTCGGCCTATTGCCCCGTTTAGGACCGAAAGAGGCTGGAGGAATAAGGTTCAAGACGGGATATTACTTATCGTTCCTCGATGTCTACACATGCATCGTCAACGGCTTCGATCACCACTCTGCCGGGTGTATTTGATTCATATCGGCGGCCTGCGCGCAGCATATAATCCTGGCCTTCTCCGGAATGGGTAACCCATAAAACGCCGTTCTTGCACTCGATCGCCATCTTAGGCTGGGCCTCATTGAGGCTAAGTAACTGATGCTTTTTCAGAAGCAACTCGATCTTGCGGGTCTGTGAGCTGAGGTTCATTTTTTGATCTCCTATAAAGACTTTCATACAGCAATAGTATCCCACTTCTCAGGCTACCAGTACAGATGCAGATTCTTATATTTGTAACCATAACAGTTTGTGTTATAATGAACTGTACTTATTGAAATATAGCTAACTGTTTATAATGTCCATACCACTTTCCGCCTCCAAAACGCTGCGTTACCAGGAATTAGCCGATCGCCTCGCTGAACTCATCCGTCAAGGGACCTATCCGCCAGGTAAACGCGTCCCCTCGGTAAGGCAGATAAGTCAACAACAAGGCGTGAGCATCAGCACGGTCCTGCAGGCCTATTCCCTGCTCGAAAGTCATGGACTGATCGAAGCACGTCCTCAGTCGGGTTACTATGTCCGCACGCCCGCGGTGGAACGTCTGCCCGAGCCTGAGATATCCTCACCCGGTCGCGACCCCAGCCATGTGAGCCTGCATGAACTTGTGATGATGCTGCTCGCCGATACGATGAACCCAAATCTGATCCAACTCGGCGCGGCGCTGCCCAATTCCTCATTCCTACCCATCAAAAAGATCAATCGGATCCTGGCGAATATCATCCGGGAAAACGATCCAAATGCCCACCAATACCAATTCCCGCCGGGATTGGAAGCCTTGCGTACTCAGATCGCCCAACGGGCGGTCAATACAGGCTGCAGTCTATCACCGAACGACATCCTGATCACTTCAGGTGGGATCGAAGGGATCGATCTATGCCTGCACGCTGCGTGCCGACCGGGTGATATTGTTGCAACCGAGTCGCCCATGTATTTTGGCACCCTCCAATTACTCGAGGTGCATGGTTTGCGGGCCCTTGAAATTCCAACTCATCCGCGCGACGGAATCAGCCTCGAGGCGCTGGAATTTGCCATAGAACATAATCCGATCCGCGCCGTGCTGGTCATTTCCAATTTTAACAATCCGTTGGGCAGCCAAATCCCGGACGAGAAGAAAAAAGAATTGGTGGAACTGCTGGCACGTCACGATATTCCACTGATCGAGAACGATGTTTCAGGAGAGATCTATTTCGCCGACAAGCATCCGCTGGTCTGCAAGGCTTTTGATACCAGGGGCTTGGTAATGCTGCTCTCCTCGTTTTCAAAGGACATCAGCCCCGGACTGCGGATCGGGTGGGTTGCGCCTGGACGCTACCGGGCGGAAGTAGAGTGGCTTAAGTTTACGGTCAGTGCCGCCTCACCGACCCTGCCGCAAATCGTCGTCGCAAAATTCCTGGAGAGCGGTGGCTACGACCAGCACCTTCGGCGAATACGACGTGAGTACGCCCGCAATGTTGAATTGTTGTCTGATGCCGTAATGCGCTATTTTCCTGAGGGGATGCGGCTAACTCGCCCCTCCGGCGGTTTCGTGCTCTGGGTGGGCTTACCCGAGAATGTTGACTCTCTTGAATTGTATAAGGTCGCCAAGGAGAGAGGCATTACTCTTGCACCCGGTTACGTCTTCTCAGCGACCCAGCAATTCTCGAACTTTATCAGATTGAACGCAGCCGAATTCAATTATTCTACAGAACGCGCTCTGGAACATTTGGGGGCCATGATAAAGGAATTGGGCGATGTGGATTGAAGGGTAAAGAAGGATCGGCACATAACCAGTTTCTTACTTCATTAAAATAAAAAAAGACGGGGAGTTCATCGATACTCCCCGTCTTTTTTTATATCACATATTCCGTTTTGGTCCAATTTCATTAAGACATTAGCGCCGTTTCGACCGAATGAATGGGAGGAAGGTAATCTGCCATTAGCTCCCAGGTATCACCCGCATCGCGACTATAAAACAACTGCCCGGTATTGGTACCGGCATAGATACCGGCTTCGTCCAAATGATCCGTTGCCATGGCGTCCCGAAGGACAACCAAATGTGCCCTCTCAGGCAAACCTTTTGTTATTTTTTCCCAGGTATCGCCGGCATCGCGACTGCGCCAGACGGCAAACTTTCCATCCACGCTCATGTGATACTCATCGCTCTCCTCAAGTACAACGTAGATCGTGCGTGGTTCATTGGGATGAACCGATATCGGAAAACCAAAACGGGTCGGTAGTTTGCCTTCGCCGATATCGATCCAATCTGCACCGGCATTGTCGCTTCGATAAACACCGCAATGATTTTGTTGATAAAGAACCTGCGGGTTCGAGGGATGCATGGCCATTTTGTGCACGCACTGCCCGTATTCAGGGAATTTATCGGGGGAAAAATCTGCGCGCACATTTTTGTTGTAGGGCTTCCAACTCTGGCCGCCATCGTCAGTGCGGTAACAACCGCCGGTTGAGATCGCCACGTACATCCGGTTGTGATCGGCCGGGTCCAATAAGATGGTATGCAGACAGAGTCCTCCGGCCCCCGGAAACCACGTTCCGCGGTGTGGATGGTCGAAAAGCCCATCGTTAAGTGTCCACGTCTCGCCGCGATCTTTGGAGACGAACAACGCCGCGGGTTCGGCCCCGGCATACAACACACCTGGTTCGGTGTCACGGCCCGGCTCAATGTGCCAGACTTTGATCAGTTTCTCCGGCTTCGCCTGAACGTCCGCCTCCCCCCCAGCAGCCTTGGAAGCTTCCTCCGGTGTACCGAGAGGCCTGCCTGATTTCGAAGCGCGCGGTATCACGGGTACTTGCTTCGCCTGTATCCATGTTTTTCCAAGATCATCAGAATAATGGGTTGTCGGACCATAGATGAAGTGACTCACAGCCATATGTAACCGTTGGTCTCGGGGGTCCATCTGCATGTGCATCACATTCCAGCTTTTGAACAGGATCTCGCTAACCTGCCACTTCTTTCGCGAGCTATCGCTGCTGAATATAAAGCCACCCTTGCTTGTACCGACCAGGACATTCACCTTGGCACTCATAGAGCCTCCTTCAATATACAGAATAAATGTTCTATATTAATTATAGCATAATTGTCCGATTTCAATCAAGATATTAAAACAAGACAGGAGCAGGTCAATAACCTGCTCCTGCGAAATCAGGGTGGTTCCCTTGTAGAGATTGTTAACTCTTTGCTACCTTGCGTCCTCTACTTGGTGTCTCGTCAGGCGCGGATTGACTGGGAACAGGCGTCTGGGAAGCGGCTGATAAGGCACCTGCCCGCTTTCCCATCTGATAAAAGAGGAAAGCCACCAATACAAGTATGCCAAGTGGAAGGATCAACCGCAGCAAGCCGCCGAGGAAGAAAAAGCCCATTCCGAAGGGCATGAAGCCTCCAAAACCCCGGAAGCCGCGTCCGCCCATCATAGGCCCACCCCATCCCCGGTCCCCAAAGGGATAGCGCCGATTGTTAAATCCATAGGGCATCCCGGGACCATTTTGCCCATTAGGGTTTTGCGTGCCCGGGGCATTCGGCGTAGCTTGAAGATTCGGTCGGGTTTGACCATTAGCATACGGCATGGCTCTAAAGCTGCGAGAAAGGAGGATTTGATTTCTTACAAGGAAGACACCTCCGACCACGACAGCTACCACTACCAAAACAATTAGGATACCAAGGATCCATTTCCAAAATTTCCTCATTCAATTACTCCTTTGTTTCTTTTTAAATATATTTCCTAAACTTACTGCTTCGCAGGATGTTATCATCACGCAGTAACTGGTTATTTATCTTGTGAATCATACTACCCTACAATCAAGATTCGGTAAGAAAAATGTATATCCATTGTGTAGTTTTTAAGACTAAAAATCCCCCATAATGGCCCACCAGAATGTAGGTTTTGCCAACATCCTTGATAAAATTCATTCATGTCGAAACCAGACCATAATCCGCTCATCGAATTCATGGAGGTTGCAGGCATTATCGCCATTTTGGCTCTTTTCGGACCCAAAGACGCGTCGCTAGGAGCGAATGTCCGCATTGTATATCTGCACGGCGCGTGGGTACTCACGGCTGAAGTCGCTTTTATAGCCGCCGGACTCACCGGTGTGATCGGCTTAATCAGCCATCTTGAGTGGTGGAATGACTGGTCCGCCGCCTTGGGAAGGTCCGGCATCTTCTTCTGGGTTACTTATATTCCGCTTTCGCTCTGGGCGATGGAAGCCAACTGGAACGGACTCTTCCTGGATGAACCACGCTTTAGGCTCGCGGTAACCTTTGCGGTCGTGGGTCTGCTTTTGCAATTTGGCCTATGGATCATCAGTCTTGGGTGGCTGACTTCCGCTTCGAATATTATCTATATCGTGATCCTACGATTCATCTTTTCAGATGCCCAGTATGTCATGCATCCGCCGCCTTCACCCATCTTCAACTCTGGCAATTTGCAGATCATCGGGGTCTTTATTGTATTGAACCTTCTCAGTTGGCTGGCAGCTTACTTCTTAAGCCGCTGGTTCATCCAACTTTCCCGGAAACAACTCTTAACGGATCGTTAGCGAACGACGGGGTAACTTTTCCAAATATGAAATTGAAACTTCGCGTCCAACTCGTTACCGTCATGCTCCTGCGCATTATCCTAAACACCATGCACAGGATGGTCTATCCTTTTTTATCCGTCTTTGCCCTTGGCCTGGGTGTGGACGTGACAGCCATCTCCTTGGCGTTGGCCGGTCGTAACTTTATGGGTATCTTTGGTCCTGTCCTGGTGCCCCTTGCTAATCAGCGCGGTCGCAGGTTCGGAATGCTTGCAGGCATTACAGCGTTCACGGTTGGCGTTGGGTTGGTAGCTGTTCATCCAAGTCTTCTCACGTTTTCAGCTGCGCTGATCCTTGCCATTCTAAGCAAATCACTATTCGATCCCACCATACAGGCCTATTTCGGTGACCGCGTCGCTTACGAACAACGCGGCACGGCTCTTGCCATCACCGAAATGTCGTGGTCGGTAGCCTTCATTCTCGGAGTTCCTAGTATGGGGTATCTAATCGGCCGCTTCGGATGGTCGGCGCCTTTCCCGGTCCTGGCAGGTTTGGGTCTTGTTATGTTCGCAGTCATCTGGCGGATGATCCCGCGGGATGAATCACAAGATGGGATGGATAAGCCGGATCAAAAAGCGACAGGCGACTCTCATCAAAACCTGCAAGCCATACTTGCATCCATACCGGCGTTGGCAGGCTTATCCATTGGGTTATGGGCCAACGCGGCCAACGAAATGGTCAACCTGGTATTTGGTCTATGGCTCACTACTTCGTTTGGGCTGCAGATTGCAGCCCTTGCTGGAGCGTCGGTGGTCATCGGCCTCTCCGAATTAAGTGGAGAGGGTCTCGTCGCGCTTACCACCGACCGGCTCGGAAAGCCGCGTGCCATCGCAATCGGATTGACCGGCAACATCCTTGCCTCCATCCTTCTGCCATTCATCGGCCGGACGGAAACCGGTGCCCTGATCGGGTTGTTCCTTTTCTACATATCGTTTGAATATTTGGTAGTCAGCCAAATACCGCTGATGACCGAAAGCGTGCCGCAGGCACGGGCGACCGTAATGGCATTCAACCTGCTAGGGTCCGGCCTCGGGCGATCGCTGGGCGCTTTATTGTCAACCTTCATATATTTGAGATTAGGATTTCTGTCCGTCACCCTGATTGCCACCCTGTTCAATATCTTTGCCCTGGTGGCTTTGGCAGAGGTGCAAGAAAAGATCATCCTACTGCCGCATTTTATCCGCTGGTTCAAACGAACCTTTCGAACAGGCTGATATAATCGTTTTCAAATATCGAATCTTAGCGGTTCGGTTTATAGATTCTTAATCAAAAATATCACAATACGAGAGAACACTGGATGTCATCAAGCTCAACCCCTTACACGCGCGGCAAAGGGTTGCTCGAACCGACCCTCGCCCGGCTGCGAACCCAACGCGCCAACCACCTGATCCCCGCAGATTTGAGGGCAGGCCGAATTCTCGATATTGGGTGTGGCTCCTTTCCATATTTCCTTGCCCACACGGCTTTCAAAGAGAAATTCGCGGTGGACCAGCTTCCCATGCCAAAGGAAACTGCCGTAAAAAACCAGATCGAATTTTTCACTCTCAATCTTAATGAAGAACCGCACCTGCCCTTCGCAGATGAATATTTCAATGCCGTTACCTTATTGGCCGTGGTCGAGCACCTCAACCCGGACAGCATGGCTCTTCTTTTTAAAGAAAGCCGGCGCGTTTTGAAGCGCGGTGGAATGGTCATTCTCACTACACCGGCTGCATGGTCGGATGGGCTGTTGAAATTCATGGCGCGCATCAACTTGGTCAGCGCCGAGGAGATCCACGAGCATGCCTTTGCCTATACCCTGCCTCTGCTAGGCTGGCACTTCGGGCAGGCCGGCTTTGAAATGACCGGGGTCAAGTTCGGTTATTTTGAGTTCATGCTCAACATGTGGGCAACTGCCAAAAAATAGTTTATTTGCCGCTGTGAATCTGGGGTGGTTTTTTTTATCCATGTTCACAGGTGTTACTCTGTGGTTAAATAATAATATGCTCATTCATTCCGCAACCCAACTCCTTACCCTAGTAGGCGGCCCACAACGCGGACATGGCCTTGGCACATTGGGGATCATCGAGAACGGCGCGGTCATTGTACGCGACGAAAAGATCCTAGCAGTGGGCCCAACGGAGGAACTACGCGCAGTGTACAAAGACGAGCCCACACTCGACGCTAGCGGCTGCGTGGTCATGCCCGGTTTCGTTGATCCACATACCCATTTAATTTGGGCGGGTGACCGCGCCCGCGAATTCGAGATGCGTCTTGAAGGGGCAAAATATCTTGACATCCTGGCGGCAGGTGGCGGTATCCTTTCAACTGTCAAACAGACGCGCGCGGCTTCCATAGAAACGCTCATCGCACAAACTCGCCCACGGCTCTTGCGCATGTTCGCTCACGGTACCACTACCGCGGAAGCCAAGACCGGTTATGGACTTCAGACCGCCACCGAACTACGCCTGCTCAAGGCGCTATTGGCACTTGACGATGAGTCCCCGGTTGAGCTATCCATCACCTTCCTGGGCGCGCATGCCATCGCGCCCGAATACAAAGACGACCCACAGGGTTACACCGATCTCATTTGCGAGACAATGCTGCCGACCGTCCAACAATGGTGGCAGAACCACGCGCCTAGACTGTCGTACCCTTTCGTGGATGTCTTCTGCGAGGATAGGGCTTTCACGCTAGAACAATCGCGTCAGATCCTGACCAAAGCACGGGAGCTTGGGTTCCCGCTCAAGATCCACGCTGATGAGTTCGACAACCTAGGCGGCGCTTCGCTGGCCGTTGAATTGGGGGCCGCCTCAGCCGATCACCTCGTCCGCACCTCGGAGGCAGATATCGCTGCTCTCGCCAAATCGGATACCGTCGCTGTATCCCTGCCCTGCACACCTTTCGGATTGGGTGAATGCGACTACACCCCCGCCAAAAAGATCATCGAAGCAGGCGCCATCCTCGCCCTCGCCACGGACTGTAACCCCGGCACGGCGTGGAACGAGTCGATGCAGTTTGTAATCTCACTGGCTTGCCGCTTCATGGGGTTGACGCCTGCCCAGGCTATCGCAGCTTCCACCATCAACTCGGCGCATGCCATTCGCCGCGCTGACACCCTTGGTTCTCTCGAGGAGGGCAAGCAAGCGGACTTGTTGATCCTCAGCGTGCCTGATTACCGCCACCTCGGATATCGCTTTGGGACAAATCTCGTCAGGCAGGTGGTTAAGCGCGGGCGCGTATACTCGGTCAATGTCGGTTACTATCAAACTGCATAATCGAAAGGTATAAGAATGTCTATCGACCTCTCCATGATCAATGCCAACCTGGTCTTCTGGGTGGTGGCCGTCCTTGTCATCATCCTGATTTTTGGAATAGTCCGCTTCTTTTTCAGGCACCTGCTGCACTTCTTCTTTCGCGGCTGCGGATTTATCCTCCTGATCGCCGCACTTTTATATATTTTGCATATCTTTAAAGTGTTTTAACCTCTCAATTCACCGATCTTAACCAGAAAAGCACTACCAATCGTAGCCCATTCGGGATGTTGGGTGCACCAGCGTATTAACAAACGGACAACCAACAAGACCAGCACGGTGATCCCCAGAATCATATGGACGTTCAAGGTGGGAAGATCTGTAAAATCTTCCGGTCGCACCAAAGCCAGGTAAATGGTGTCTCCCGGTAGGGTGGGTACCCACCATTCGCGAAGCCGCCGGAACCATCAAACTATTAGTCCCGTCCACCTGGGATGGAAATATCCACCATTCCTATTGATAAAATAGCTGGAACGCTCTAATATAGGAGGAAAAATGCAGATCGATATTATCGGTGTCCCGATTGATTTGGGCGCGGATCGCAGGGGTGTGGACATGGGACCCAGTGCGATACGATACGCCCATTTACAATCGAAATTGGAAGCCCTCGGCTACAGCGTCGAGGATAAAGGCAATATCGAAGTGCCCATCGCGGAGATGTGTTCGATCACCGATCCAAAATTGAAATACCTGGATTGCATCGTGCCGATGGCGCGGCGCACAGCCGGTGCTGTTTCCACTTCGATACAAAGCGGGCATTTTCCGCTTGTGTTAGGCGGCGATCACAGCCTTTCGCTGGGCTCCATCCGTGGCGCGGCCAAGGTCAGGAAACTGGGTGTGATATGGATCGATGCTCATGCTGATTTCAATACAGACATTACGACGCCCTCGGGAAACATTCATGGGATGCCGCTGGCCGCGTTATGCGGGCTTGGGGACAAGCGTCTGTCTCAATTATGGGATGAGCCGCTCCCGGTCGTGGACCCGAAGCGGGTTGCCATTATAGGAGTGAGAGATCTCGACCCTGGCGAAAAAGTCAATTTGCGCGAAGCTGGCGTAATGGTCATGGGCATGGAACAAATTGACCGCCTGGGCATGGTCACGGCCGTTGAAAAAGCCATCGAGCGTGTTTCGCGCGACGTGGACGGCATTTATCTGTCGTTGGACATGGACGCAATGGACCCACGCCATGCGCCCGGTGTCGGGACGCCGGTACCCGTGGGCCTCACTCAACGCGAGGCGCATGTCGCCTGCGAACTGGCAGGCGAAACCGGGAAGTTGGTTGGTATGGATGTCGTCGAGGTGAACGCCATCCTTGACGTACAAAACCAGACCGGCACGCTGGCGGTGGAATTTGTTTTATCCGCTCTCGGCAAACGAATTTGGAATGGCGATTAAACAAACACTTGTTTTTTAGCTTAAAAGGGCTAGAATAGTAACATGGATGAATCTAAAGTATTGCTGGTCGTCGAAGATATACCCAACATTCTGGAATTGCTTGACCTAACCCTGCGGTTTAACGGCTATGAGGTGATGACCGCACGAAATGGACAGGAAGCGCTGGATGTAATTGAAAGCAAACGCCCCGCGCTGATCATCACAGACATCCTGATGCCCAAAATGGACGGCTTCAGCTTGATCTATCACCTGCGAACAAGTCAGAAAACGCGCGACATTCCGGTGGTCTTTCTCTCGGCTACTTATGTTTCGGCGGAGGATAAAGCCTTTGCCACGACGCTCGGCGCGACCAAATTCATTGAAAAACCTTTGGACACAAAAGCGTTCCTCCTCACCATTGCCGAATTGTTGGAGCAACCTCCAGAATCGTCACCGATGCCGCTTAAGGAAAGTGAATTCTATGAAAAATATCAAAACAGACTGGAGACAAAATTACAACAGAAAAACTCACAAATCGCCCGTGCAGAGCGGCTTCTTTTAACCGTCCCTCCCAATGAAAAACCGGGCTTTGAGGCCACGCTTAATCAGGCGATCAGCGAGCGCCAATCCATTGAACTAGAACTTGAACACCTCAGCCAGCATCTTCACAAGCGCCGTTCCCAAAAATGACCTCCCCCTCTCGATCTGATATAGAGCATCTGGCCCGGGAGGCCGGAGAAATCCTCCGCGCAGGTTACAACAAGGATCATCAGGTTTCCTACAAAGGCGTGATCGACCCGGTTACCGAAATCGACCGGGCTTCTGAAGATTTTCTGCTGAGTGAGATCAACACACGCTGGCCGGGCAGTTATATTATGTCCGAAGAAAGCGGCGTGACCCAGGGAAATGCAGAACACAGCTGGTATGTTGATCCGCTGGATGGCACCGTCAATTACGCTCATCGTATTCCTTTCTTTTCCGTCTCGATCGGATATGCTTACAAAGGCACTATGCAATTGGGAGCGGTCTACGACCCGATGCGCGATGAAATGTTCAGCGCAGAACGCGGCAATGGCGCGTCCATGAACGGACAGGAGATCCATGTGTCAGATGCGACCGAATTACAAAAGAGCCTGCTGGTCACCGGTTTTCCCTATGACGCATGGGATACGGAACACGATAACTTTGAAAACTTTATCCGCTTTGGAAAACTGACGCAGGGCGTACGCCGCTTCGGCTCTGCCGCGCTGGACGCGTGTTATGTCGCGGCCGGCCGTTTCGACGGCTTCTGGGAGATTTCGCTTAAACCCTGGGATGTTGCGGGTGGCGGTCTTATCGCTGAAGAAGCGGGGGCAAGGGTCAGCAACATAAAAAATCTTTCAGACTATCTATCATCACCGCAATCCATTGTAGCCGCTACACCCGCTATTCACGAAAAAATATTGGAAAACCTTAAAGCTCCCTGATCTTATCGTTAGAAATTAAAAAACCGATAATTTAGGGTGCTCGCGTATAAAATTAAGAATTATTGGTTGGCATTCGATGGTTGCTACTGAAATCCCTATCAGCAAAACCAAAATCATCATCCCCCGACGCCGGGCGGAGCTTCTAAGCCGCGGACGTTTGTTAAGCGCGCTCTTTGATCACCTTGACCGCAAGCTGATCATGGTGACCGCACCGGCCGGTTATGGGAAAACCTCCCTGCTGATCGACCTCGCTCATCAGAGCGAACTACCCTTCTGCTGGCTGGCGCTCGATCCGCTGGACCGCGAACCTCAGCGATTCATTGCCTATTTCATAGCCGCGATCACCGAGCATTTCCCACACTTTGGCAACCGCTCCCAGTCCATCCTCAACAGCCTGACCAGCCTGGAGGAAGGGATGGAAAGATTGCTGGTCACTCTCGTCAATGAGATTTATGATGACATTCCCGAGCATTTTGTCCTGGTGGTTGACGATTTTCACTACCTTGATGAAGTGACCCCCATTCATTATCTCGTCAACCGCTTCATCCAGTTGATCGGCGAAAATTGTCATCTCGTGCTTTCATCCCGCTCCCTTACAGAACTTTCAGATATCCCCTTACTGGTGGCCCGTGAACAAGTAGGCGGTCTGGATTTTTCAGATCTTTCCTTTCGACAGGAAGAAATCCAAGCTCTGCTCGCCCAGAACCAGAATATCCACCTTTCGGATGAGGACGCACGGAAACTTGTCGAAGCCACGGAAGGCTGGATCACCGGACTGCAGTTTACAGACCTGGACTTGATCAAGTCAGGAGAAAAATCGTTCCGCGCTCCTCATGCAATGGGCGTTAGCGTTTTCGATTATCTTGGTCAGCAGGTGCTGCAGCACCAGACAGAGTCTCTGCAGCTTTTCCTGATGCGCAGTTCCCTGCTGGAAGAATTCGATACCACCATGTGCGAGAAGACACTCGGGCCGCTGTATTCTGCACCCCAGAATTGGTCCAGCTATCTGGAAACCATCGTTCAGAAAAACCTGTTCATTCTGCCGATCGGGACGGATGGGCAATGGCTGCGGTACCATCATTTGTTCCGCGATTATCTTCAACAGAGATTCCGAAAAGAATGCCCGGAGGAAGTCGACCCGATCCTGCAACGCCTTGCCGAGTTCCATGAATCACATGAAGAATGGGAAAAAGCCTATCAGCTACATAAACAGCTCGGAGATAATAATGCGCTTGCTGATATGATCGAGCGCGCCGGTATACCGATGTATCAGCATGGATTAATTACATTGGAGTCCTGGCTTAAAGACCTGCCCCCATCCATATCCCGGAACCGCCCCGGCTTGTTATCGCTTCGGGGCGTGATTGAAACTATTAAAGGGAATGCCTCGGAAGGTGTGCAATTATTTGACGGTGCAATAACAACATTTCGCAAGGATAAGGATATTTCCGCATTGACCTTGGCTCTCGTAAGGAGGGGAAATGCCTATAGATTCCTCGGAAAATACAAAGAGGCCATTCGAGATGCAGACGAGGTGGAAAAGATATCTGAAAACAAAGATGATCTGCAGTGGACGAATGCGGATGCACTGCGAATCAAAGGTCTTAGTTTATATCGGCAAGGCCAGACCCTGCAGGCCATCACCTATTTGGAACAAGCCTTGAATATATATGTTCGAGTGAATGATGTACCCACCATTCCGCTTCTGCTCATGGAAACCGGCATGGCCTATTCTGCAATAGGCAACCATAATAAAGCCAAGGATTCGTATGAAAAAGCGCTTGTAATCTGGCGGAAGATGGGCAACCTCACTTCGCAGGCAAGTTTACTCAACAATTATGGTTTCTTATACTATCAGCTGGGAGAGTATGATAAAGCTGCCCAAATGTTCGAGGAGGGACTACTCTGCGCCCAACGGAGCGGTTATAAGCGCATGGAAGTCTTGATTTCGATTGGGCTCGGAGATCTTTACAGTGAGATAGAAGACTTTGAAATTGCAGACCATAATTATCATCAAATAAAGGAGCCTGCGCAGCAGCTGGGTGATAGCTTCCTCATCAACTACCTGTCGATTGCAGAGACGAATCTGGCGCTGCTCAAGCAGGATGATGTTCAGGCTCGGCGTATCCTAGATCAGGCGGAAGCCTCCATAAAAGCAAGCAACTCAAACTATGAATATGGGCTCTATGAACTGATGCGCGGACGCTTGTCACTGCGAGAGGGTAACCCCGCGCAGGCCATCGCTGAGTTAAAAGAAGCCAAACGCTGCTTTACACAGGATGGGCGGGAAATGGAAAGCAGCTGGAGCCACGTATGGCTTGCAGCAGTTCATTGTCAAAACAGTGATCCGGTGTCAGCGAGAGAAGAAATAAAAGCATCTTTGCCAAACCCAAATCAATTCAATCACTCTGCTATTGTTGCTACTAGGCAAGCGCGGGATTGGCTGAGAGGTTTACGAAATGACCCGGAGGCTAGACTATTTCTTCGCGGGCTGTTTGAAAGAGCTGACCACTTAGACGACCAATTACCACAGATCCGCCGACAATTACGGCGGTTGGCACGGACGATTGAAATACCGTCACCCCACCTAATCGTCCGTGCATTCGGGCAGGGTCAGGTCTGGGTCAACGGTAAACTGGTCGGGAAGAGCGAATGGCAAACACAGTCTGTCCGCGAATTATTCTTCTACTTTCTGGCGGAGGGCAAGCCGCTCACCCGGGAACAGGTTGGAGATGTACTGTGGCCCGAGACCAACGAGCCGGTAAAACTAAAATTGCGTTTCAAGAATGAGATCTATCGCTTGCGACGCGCCGTCGGACAGGACACAATTCTCTTTGACGGGGAAAATTATCAGTTCAACCGGGCTATAGACCACGAATATGATATTGAAGCCTTTGACGCTTATCTCTCGATAGCTAAAAATTTAATCACAGCTGACGAGAAAATAAATTTCTTTCAAAAGGCGATTGATCTGGTAGATGGAAGATATCTGGAAGACATCGGTTCCACCTGGGCCTGGCCCGAACGAGAACGGCTGAACCTGGCACTCCTCTCCACTTCGTTATCATTGGCTGAACTATATTATCAAGGTGGTCAGCTGCCTAAAGCGCTTAATATTTGCCGTCATGCCCTAGAATTTGACAATACTTCTGAAGCCATTTATCGCCTGATGATGCAAGTTTTTTCCCGTATGGGAGACAAACCATCCATCATTCATACCTACCAAACCTGCGAACAAGTCATGCACAGGATATTCGACCTGCCACCTTCAGCAGAGACAAAAAATCTTTACCGAGAGTTAATCTCCTAACTCCAAAAACAGCTCAAACGAGCTGTTTTTTTGTTGGTTTTTTAAGCCGATTTTGAAGCCTGTTTTGAAGCCTAGGTGAATGTATATTTTGCCTATCATAAACTAACCAAAAAGGATGATGACCCATGAAAAATAATTTTTCCAGCCTCGCCATTTTCGTCAGCAAGATCAATCGCCAACATATCCAGTTAGTCCTGGCCGTCGCAGCCCTGGCCATGCTCGTCCTTGGTATCGGCGCTCCTTCCGATGGCGGCGCAAGCCCACATTAGACCCGAATTGTTCATCTTG
>JBGQIO010000047.1:0-18998 GCA_041498515.1 Anaerolineae bacterium | reverse complement strand
TCTCCTTTTTGACAGTCGTCAAGTAACTTCTTCTTTCAACATCTGCAGCACTTTCTGTGCTGCGATTGGAATAGCTCGTTCGACCTCTGCCGAGAGACTTTCCGAAAAATCGTAAACGTTTTTAGCTTCGATCGCCACCACGTGTACTCTTGAAGGCACATTCATTCCCATTGTTTGAGCCGTTTGTAAGGCGGTCAGGAGGGATGTATCGTGAGTGGAAGCCGAATGACCTAATCTTGGGTTTTCAAGCGCAGCGAGTGGGAAAATCCTTACGCTTCCCGCCGTATTCCCGCCGGTCTCCATTGAATCGATGAGGATCACGCGCTCATAACCGATCATCCGCTCCATCAAGCTGAGGCCGCCAAGTGATGCGCAGTCCACCTCGATATTGTTGGCGTCGCCCTTCAGGAGCAGGCATGCGGTTGAATTCAGAAATCCCGAGACTGCTTCAGCGACTTTCCAGCCGACGCCGTCATCACCCAGGATTGGATTTCCCAACCCAATAACTAGGATTTTCATATTAACAATATTGTCTTAGCACCTTAACCGGATTACCCTGGGCGTCATGGATTGTAACCTGGAGCGGCATCTGACCGGGTAATGAGTGGGTTGCACAACCAAAGCAGGGATCGTAGGCGCGGAAAGCCATCTCCACCATGTTGAGCATTCCTTCTGTCACGACTGTGCCTTTTTTGATGAGACTGCTGGCAGCTTTGTTGATCGACATACTGATCGGGGCATAGTTATTGGTGGTGCCAACGATCAGATTCACTTTGGTCAGCACGCCGCGTTCGTCGGTGGTGTAGTGATGAGTAAGCGTCCCGCGCGGCGCCTCGACGATGCCCACCCCCTCGGTAGGTTTTTCGGTGGGAATGGCATGGAAGTTCGGCGATGTAACCTCGGGATCGGCCGCGAGTTCCACCCAGCGTTCCGCTGCATAGAGAAGTTCGATCAGGCGCGCCCAATGGGTGGCGAGGCGCTGGTGAACTGGCTTGCCGCCCAAGGTCGAGTAGAATCGCTCATATTCCTCCTGGGCGCGAGGAGTAGCCATACCCTCCGATGCATTCAAGCGGGATAACGGGGTTGCCATATAAATTCCGGAGTCATTTCCGTCTACGAAACCTTTCCAGCCGATCTTCTTGAGATAGGGGAATTTAAGATACGTCCAGGGCTCTACATGTTCAGCGATATGCTCGGCATAATCCTTCGGCGCGTACTTGATGAATTCTTTTCCATCCGGGTCGACCACCCGCACCTTGCCGTCGTAGAAGTTGACCTTATTATTTTCATCTACGGTCCCCATATAGTAAGTTCGATGGGTGTAGATGTCGCCCAGTATTAGGTCAACATAAGCTTTATTTCCCAGCACGATATCATTGAATAATTGGAGGCTGAACTGGGCAAACTCAACCGCCCATTTGCCCATTTCTTCGATCTCCTTGCGCTGCTCTTCGGTAATGCCCTTCGTGAGGCCTCCGGGGATGGATGTGCAGGGATGGACTTTGCGCCCACCGATTATTTCAACCACGGTATGACCGTACTTGCGGGCTTGGATCACCTTGCCGGCAATTTCGAGGCCCACCTTATGGATCACACCGAGAATATTGCGTTCTGCCACCGGTGCATCTGGACCCAGGACAAAATCAGGTCCGCCCAGCGCGTAGAAATGCGTGGTGTGGTCGGTAACGTAGAAAGCGCTGTACAGCAGCTCGCGCAGCAGTTTGGCCGTGCGCGGCGGATCAATATGATAAACCGCATCCGCAGCCTTGGCTGCTGCCATATGATGTGCCTCCGGGCAGACCCCGCAAATGCGGTTGGTGAGCAAAGGCATTTCTTCCACCGGACGGCCGACACAGAAACGCTCGAAACCCCGCAGCTCGGGTATTTGGAAGTAAGTATTGGCAACCTCGCCTTCTTCGGTCAGGAAGATTTCGATCTTGCCATGGCCTTCGAGGCGGGTGATCGGATCGATCGTTATTCGTTGTGCCATGTTACGCCTTCTCTTTCTTCCATGCAGGCACGGCGGCTTTTAGCAGCGAACCGGCTAAATTGAATCGATAGAACTGACCTATCGGGTCCACCAGGCCATCGAGGATCTGTTCGATCTCTTCAGGGTCCTTGCTCTCAATGACCGATGCATAAGATGATATGAGTCGCGCGCCGTAGTCCACTACACCTTCGGCAGGTCCATAACAACCGATGCACTGTGCACCTGCGGTCGGGCAGCGTGCCGTGCAACCACTGCGGGTCGCCGGCCCGTTGCAAGGGATGCCTTGTTCCAGCAGACATAATGTCGGGTCGGGAGCGATCCCCCAGATCCGTTCAAATGATTTAATGGATTTAATGTTGCGTGTCCGCTTGCATTCATCACAAACGGTGGAATTGCCCGCGCCGATGACCGTACCTTTCGGAGGCAGTTCAGCCTTGCCTTGCAAGACTTGGATCACCAGATCGATCACGGCAGCAATTTGATGTGATTCGGGCGGACAACCGGGCATGAAATAATCCACATCCACTACCTGTTCGAGGGTCTTCAAAACCGGCAGAATTTTCGGAATATGTATTTCACCTTCCGGGGTGTCGTATGAAGTCATCGGGTAGATTTCGTGTGGGTTATCAGTAGTGATCGTGTTATAGGCTGTATAAACGATCTCGCGTGAATCGCTCAGGTTCGCCAACCCGGGTATGCAACCTTCATTGGCACACGAGCCGAACGCCACGAGTATTTTCGACTTTCGGCGCAGCAGTTTTGCGATATGTTCATTCTCGTCGTTGCGGATTCCGCCATTGAACAAAGTGAGCAGGATCGAGCCGTCTTCCATGGCTTCCACATCTTTGTACTTGGCATCCATTGCTACAGGCCAGAAAACGACATCGAAGTTGGCATCCACTTCGAGGATCTTTTCGTGGATGTTCAAGACTGCGATCTCGCATCCACCGCAAGAAGCCGCCCAGTACATGGCGAATTTCGGTTTGGCGGTCATGCGTGCACCTCCTCTTTATATTGCGCTGTCTCAGGAATTCCCGGCAGTTGATCGCCATCCTTTCCCCAGTGCAATGGTCCGAGGGATTTTATTTCTTCGACAAAGGAAGCGACCTCGGCCGCGAACTTGGCGCCCTCGGCTGCCGATGCCCAGACTAAGCGCACGCGTGTGGGTTCAAGCCCAAACCCCTCGAGTGTCCGCCTCATGAGATGGAAGCGCCGCAATGCTTTATAGTTTTGTTCGATATAGTGACATTCTCCTGGATGACATCCCGTGATCATGACCCCATCCGCACCGCTGGCTAAAGCCTTGAAGACAAAGGTCGGGTCCAGGCGTCCCGAACACATTAGGCGGATCAAGCGGACGTTGGGTGGATATTTGATTCGGGCGGTGCCTGCCAGATCCGCAGCGCGGTAGGAACACCAGTTGCAGGTGAAGCCGATAATGGTGGGTTCAAATTGATCGGTCATGGTTCCTCTCCTATGCGGCTACTGGTTCCTGGGCGATGTTCAAAAGTAACAAGCCTTCGATCTGCGCCATGATCTGGTCGTTGCTGAAGCCAGTGCCCGTGATCGCACCGGCGGGGCAGGCGGCTACACAAGTACCGCAGCCCTGGCAGAGGGCTGGGTTGATCTCTGTAACCATGCGGTCTTCATGGAAGCTTATAGCGTTGAAAGGACACAAGCCGTTGCAGATTCGGCAACCGGAACATTTCTCTTCGATCACGCTGGCGCGCACCGGTTCGAGAGCTACTTCTTTCTGTTCGATCTTGCCGAGCACGCGTGCCGCAGCGGCGGCGCCCTGCGCAACGCTGGCTGGGATATCTTTCGGTCCTTGCGCGCAGCCGGCAATGTAAATGCCCTCGGTCATGGTCGCGACCGGGTCGAGCTTGGGATGCTTCTCCGTGAACCAACCGTTGGCCGAGCAGGAAATGCCAAACATCTTGGCGGTCTCATAAGAGTCCTTGCGTGGTTCAAGACCTGCAGACAAAATGACCATGTCCACGGGGATCCGGCGTTGTTTGCCGGCTAAAGTGTCTTCCACCTGGATGATGAGTTTTCCTTTTTCGGTAGGAATGCGCGGCACATCTGAAACTTCGGCCACCTTGCCGCGAACAAAGAGCGTCCCTTCTTCGAGCACGCGCTGATAGAACTCATCATAATCTTTATACGGCGTACGCATATCGATATAAAAATTGTAGACGGTGGCTCCCGTTCGTTCGTGAACAAGATGGGCAAACTTTAGGCTCTGCATGCAGCAGATGACCGAGCAGTAGTTATTGAAATTGCGATCGCGCGAGCCCACGCAGTGGATAACGCCCACGGCTTTTGGCATAGTCTTACCATCTCGTAGGACGATCTGTCCGTTCGTCGGGCCGGCGGCATTCGAAAGTCGCTCGATCTCCAATGAGGTAAAGACATTGGGCAGGCGGGCATAACCGTAGTTTGAAACCTTGCGCGCATCGAACAGATCGTAGCCCGTTGCCAGGATGATGTTTCCCACCTGGATGGATAGGATCTCATCTTGTTGATCAAAGTCGATCGCCTCGGTCGGGCAGAACTTCTCACAGGCCTTGCAAGTACCCTTTTCGTAATAGGTGCAGTTCTCCACATCCATCACCGGGGTGTTCGGCACGGCTTGAGGGAACGGCGTGTAAACTGCTTTTCGATAACCCAGGCCGGCTTCGTAGATTGTGTCGATCACTTTCTTCGGACACTTCTCCTGGCAGATTCCACAGCCGGTGCACAGGTCTTCTTTGATCTTGCGTGCTTTCTTGCGGACGGTCACCGTAAAATTGCCTACATAACCTTCGACCTTTTCCACTTCACTCCAGGTCAGCAGGGTGATGTGTGGATGGCTGCCCACCGAAACCATCTTCGGGGTTAATATGCAGGCAGCGCAATCCAGGGTTGGGAAGGTCTTGTCGAATTGCGCCATATGTCCGCCGATGGAAGGTTCGCGTTCGATCATGTAAACATGATGGCCGGCATCCGCGATCTCGAGCGCGGATTGGATGCCCGCGATGCCTCCACCGACGATCATCGTGGCAGGGTGGATCGGAACGGTCATGGGTTCGAGCGGGACATGATGGCGGACACGCTCCACACCGCCTGAGATCATTGCTTTCGCTTTTGCGGTTGCGGCCGCCTTGTCGGTGTGCACCCAGGAGACCTGCTCGCGGATCGAAACCATCTCGCACAGATAGGGATTCAGACCCGCATTGGAACAGGCAGTGCGAAAGGTCTTCTCGTGTAAGTGGGGAGAGCAGGCGGCTACGATCACGCGATTTAGCCCCAGCTCCTTGATATCCTTTTCGATCAATTCCTGCCCAAGGCTTGAGCACATGAATTTGTAATCGCGGGCGATCACTACGCCGCGATGTTTTAGCTGGGAAGCAGCCCATTCGGCAACCCGGGCTACATCGACTACTCCTGCGATATTCGTACCACAATGACAGATGTATACACCGATTTTTAGCTGCTCATTCTCCGTCATTGGGCCACCTCCTTCTCCAGCTCATCCACCCTGGATCCTTTTGACAATGGCTTTGGCATCGGCAAACCTTCCGGTTTGCGCGGCCGCTTGGGCGGCGCAGGCGGTGTCTCCGGCGGTGCTTTCACTCCGAGTGTATCCAATACATTCCGTGCACTCACAAGTTCCGATCCAAAACCGAGATCCTTCGGGTCGATGCCGAACGCCAGTCCCATCAGTTGGGTGAAGAACAGGATTGGCATGTGATAGTCGGTACCAAAGAAGCGGTTGGTTTCCCCTTGATAGGCATCAAGGTTTAACTGGCACATGGGACAGACGGCGACCATCGTATCGGCTTCGAATTCGTCGGCGGTTGCGATCAAGCGTCGGATCAATTCGAAAGCGGTATCAGGCCCGATCTGGGTCATGTGTCCACCGCAGCATTCAGTCTTGAGTGGGTAATTAATTACGTCTGCACCCAGAGCTTTGAGGAGCACATCTAGTTCGATGGGATAATCGTGATCCGACCAGCGATGATCGTAATCTGGGCGCGGAACCATGCAACCGAGATACGGGGCGACCCGCAGACCCGTCAGGGGACGGACCACATTTTTTTCCACGCTATCCAGACCGATGTCGTACACGATCACATCCAGCAAATGGCGCACGTCCAATGAGCCCGGTTTGTAAGAGAGACCGCCCGCTCCCAGCGCTTCGTTGACCGTCTTTCCGAGTTTGGGCTGTTCCCGCATATAGTAGTCTGCCTTGGCCAGGTTGAGGTAGCAGGCCGAACAAGGCGCCACTAATGTACGTGTCCCGTTGGCGGCGTTCGCGGCCAGGGCCAGGTTGCGCGCGATCAATGCATAAGCCGGTGTCAAACTGATTCCGAGGTACTCGGTTGCGCCGCAGCAGTTCCAATCCTCGATCTCTTTCAGGTTGAGACCGATCGGTTTGGCTATGGCCTTGAGCGAGTCGTAGTAGGCCCGGGCGCTGGTTTCCATCGAACAGCCGGGATAAAGAAGATAATCCTTCATTGTACGGCCTCCAGTTCTTTGGCACGCTTTAGGATGGCTTTAAGTTGATCTAGATTTTTGATGCGCTTCGGCAGCAGGCTCATGCGTTTCTTGCTCAGCATCCCCATGCCCATCGGGGTCATACTAGGGAGGCGGAGAGGGAAGTGTTTGAGATAATGCCTGGACGCCAATCCAAGTTCGAAGCTGCGCCCAAACTCCTCGACCATGTCCACAAAGGTCTGCGAGAAGTCGGGGGCAGTTGAATTCTGAAAGAGTTTGGCCTGGATCGCCATGCTTTTCAATGTATACATAACGTCTGCAATGTGCACCTTTTGAGGGCAGCGGACCACGCAGTGATAGCATGAAACGCAAACCCAAAATGTGTTGCTTTTCAGCGCCTCCTCCCGCATACCGGCCCGTAGCATGGCAAACAACATACGAGGCGTGTGGTCCATGGCTGCTGCAGACGGACAGGAGCCGCCGCACGAACCGCACTGGATGCACATCTCCAGCCGTGATACACCCGCCGTACGGGAGGCGACTTCTTCAAGCAATGTAAGATCCTCGATCTTGAGGGGATTCAAAGCGAGTGGTGACGCTGTCAACGATACTTCTGCCATAGCGACCTCTCTTATGAAAAATGGATACACATCAATTCCCCATGCGTATAAGATGCATATCGGGCAAATATCAGGTATATTATGTGATTTTTTTCACTTTTGGACAAGCGATAAACATCCTTTAATGACGGTGATAAACATCATAGTTGCTATTAAATCCGGTATTTAAGCTGCTAAATTCACTAAACGATGAGTTTTACGAGATTACCCTAATGCTTTTAGTTGATAAGTTCGGAGAACGATGCTTTCAAAGACAATTTCAATTTTGTAGGAAATACTTAATCGAGGAATTGATTCCGCTTTAAACGGGGACTACTTTTCTAAGGCATGGAATGACAAGCCTCTTTGTGATTTACAAAGGTGGTATGGTATCAACGAGTGGGGTTGTATAATACTGGGATTCGTTTACTAGGAGAATGGGATGAAGGTTAATTTGACAATGTGGCAAAAGGCTTTAAACGTGATTCCTGAGGTCTCGAAAGAGGAATGGGATCAACTCGATGTGATCTCGCATTGGCTGATATCAACACGCGCAGCAGTTCTGATCATGACCTTCCTTTCCGCCGCTCTGGCTGGCATCTTCGCTGTGCGGGATGGTGAGTTCCATTTCCTGCCTTGGCTGGTGCTCACCTTTGGATTGATCATGGCGCATGCAAGTAACAATATTTTCAATGATTACACCGACTTTGTGCGCGGTGTCGATAAGGATAATTATTTCCGTACGATCTATGGCGCTCAACCGATCGCCAGCGGGCTAATGACAAAGCGTCAGCATCTTACCTATTTTGCGGTCACCGCTCTTTTGGCTCTGTTAGCTGGCATTTATCTCATCGCTATTAATGGCTGGGATCTGACAAGTTGGATCTTGCTTGCTCTCGGCGTATTCTTTGTCCTTTTCTATACCTGGCCTCTTAAATATATAGCGATGGGTGAAGCCGCTGTGTTGGCTGTATGGGGACCTCTGATGATTGGGGGTGGTTATTACGTCCTGGCCCATCGGTGGGACTGGTTCGTGGTGATGGCTAGTATTCCCTATGTCCTCGGCGTGACGACCGTGATATTCGGCAAACACATCGATAAATTCAAAATTGATAGAGAGAAGGGAATTTTTACTTTGCCGGTGTTGATCGGTGAAAAAGCCTCACGCTACGCCGTGCTGATTATGATGGTTTTGCCTTATATCATCACAGCCTTTCTGGTCCTTACGAGATTCTTTACCCCTGTGATGGCCATTGTAGTGTTTGCGATCCCCACTTTCCTAAAAACATATCCGACTCTGCTCAAGCCTAGGCCGGAAACCCGTCCCGCGGATTTCCCCGACGGGCAGGGAGGCTGGCCGCTATACTTTGCGCCACTGGCTTTTGTTAATAATCGTTCCTTTGGCATATGGTTTCTGCTGGGCCTGATATTGGATGTGGCTTTGCGCCTTATACCGGCCACATCGCAATTCTGGCGATAGTTATTAATCCATCAAACTCACTATCTTCGCAGAACCGGAGGGAATGCTCACTCCGGTTTTTTCTTTGCCCGTCTTTTTATAAAAAAAAGAATTCGTGCAGATCCGCTAAATCCGCCGGATCCATGTTCATTACTCGCTCATCTTGTATACTGGCTGAGCGAATTGTTCATAAATATCCTGCTCTCGCCTGCAAAATTAGCAACCGGTCCTCCAACCAAGTCGCGTAATTGATATTATTGTAGATGCCTGAGCTAGAACGGGCCGTAGTTGAAAAAGTTACATATCCCGGGTTTGAAATATTCTTATTGCCATAGTCAGTGCAAAAACGAGATATGCTACTGTATAGGCGATCATCAAAGGGCTGGGTACCGATACCGTTCCAAATGGTGACATGCCTAATGCTCCAGCTAGAGGTGTTTGCATTTCAAATGCCGCCCTACGCCAGAGTGTTTCACTCGGGATGATAAGGCTGACGATAATTCCCACTTTGATGGCAGTCGGGTTTTGCACGATCGCTCCGAACTGTTCGATCCAACCGCCGATAAAAGCGAGTCCGTATAGACCGAAGACTATACCGCCGGTTGCCAGCGCAGAAAATGCGCTCGAACACGCCAGCGAAATGGTCATGACCAGAACTGCTTCCGTGTAAATTAACCCAAGCCCTCCCATCAAGTGATTGGGCACGTATCCTGATTGGATCCAAACGCTGATTATCGTGCCTCCACCGATCAGAAGGAAATACAAAGCCAGTAACGAAGCGAAGCCCAGCCATTTACCCAGCACGACATCCGATCGTCGGATGGGCTTGGTGACGATGGTTTGGATCGTGCCTGAGTTGATCTCTCCTGCCAGCGTATCCGCAGCTAATAAGGCGCCCATTGCAATGGAAAGGAATGTGACGGCGTATAACCCTGCCAGCGTCAACGCGCTTTCTCCTTCAGTATCTGCAATACGTGCCAGCGCCTGCTTGGCTGGGTCATTTTGAACCGAGGTTTCAGCATGTCTCTGTCCGATAATGAAATGAAAGCCTAGTGAGTAGATTAGGAGGAAACAAAAACCGAGCACCAGGCCGGTCAATACGATCCGCCTGCGGACGGCTTCGCGGAAAGTCATTTGTGTGAGGATCCAGATTTTATTCACAGTCCACCGTCCTCACCGACTGTTTCGATGAATATATCCTCTAGGGACATATGTTTGGGAGTGATGGCATACACCTCTGCGCCGTGTTCCACGAGGTAACGGGTGATCTGCGGGAGCAAGGATTCGGAGGTTAAGGTTATTGTTATGCTCTCACCATCTACTTGAAGTTCTTTTCCCCATTGTGAAAGCCCCGTAATTGCTGCCGGTGAGAGAGCGGCAGCGCGTATGCTTAAATTTATCTGACCGTTATGTAAAGAGCCCAATGATAAGAGACGGATGACCTCTCCGTGTCGGATGAAAGCTACGCGGTCGCAGGTGATTTCGATCTCGCTCAACAGGTGAGAATTCAGGAAGACACACGTCCCTTGGTCGCGCAGCTCATGGATGATATCCCTTACGAGCCGGCGGCCGATCGGGTCCAATCCTGATGTCGGTTCATCCAGAAAAACAAGACGCGGCCGGTTGAGTAGCGCCTGTGCCAGGCCGATGCGCTGCAGCATGCCCTTTGAAAATGTGTGGAGTAACTTCCCTCGAAAATCGGTTAATCCTACCCGTTCGAGCAATTCCGTAACTCTTTTCCTTAGATCGTTTGCCTCCATTCCGTACAGCTGACCGTGGAGGTTTAAAAACTCATCGGCGGTTAGCCATTCCTGAAAACGGAAATGTTCCGGAAGGAAACCGATGTTTTTTAGAACGGCGCGGTTTCCAATCGGTGAGCCAAATAAATCCGCTGACCCGGCGGTGGGTTCAACCAGACCCAATAACATCTTCATGGATGTCGTTTTCCCGGCGCCGTTGGGACCGAGAAAACCAAACACCTCACCCTGCATTACTTGCAGGGTGAGGCCTTTTACGGCAGCTTGTTCGCCGTTTATTCCGTAGACTTTGCGTAATTCGTGCGTTTCTATCGCGGGGGTTTCAGTCATGAATGGATTTTACGGCAGAGAGTTTGCCATGTCGAGCGCCTGTTGCGAATTGGTTCCCAACCCACCGATCGAGTAGACGATCCCATTCTTGATCCACAACAGGACGAATTGAGGGGCATCGTCTGCCGGACGTTGGATAAGTGTACCGGTTACGCCGTCCACAGGTACCTGTTCATAGGTGGCGGCATTCTTTGGAATGGGAACCACCAGCGTCGAGGTCCAGTCAACGCTACTTGTGAAAGCTGCCGCCTGGTCGCTGCTCATGCCCGTAAATTCGAGTCCGATCTGGGCCAGTTGCGCCACGTCCACACTGGCGGGTGCATTCACGGTCGGGCTCGGGATCTCGGACAGGATAACGCAGTCAGGATAATTCCGGCCGGGTGTTCCACTCTTATTTGAGTCTGTTCCTGATGGGTCTGGACAGGTTCCATAATCGGCTCGGACCGAGGCTGGGACGGTTACCGAAATGACGGCACCGTCTATTGAATTAGGTAGAACCAGGTCGCTGCGTCCTGATTCGTCTAATAAGGCTTGGGCTTTAGTTCGGTCTACGGTTACAGTGAAGGCCGCAGCATTCGTCACGCGCAGGTGCGAGGTCGTTGCATTTTGCGGAAGGCGCACCGTGAAGCCGGTTTTCTGGCTGGCGTCGTTGGCATCTGTGGCATCTATTGGAGCGCCGGGCTTTTGGGTCATGGTGATCGAGCTCGAGACCAGTTCGGTGAACTGCGTCCCAAGTGCTCCGGAACCGGTGAGGTCTTGCAGGCCGGTAAAGTCAACCGGGATTACAGTGACCTGTTGGACGCGGAACAGGTTGAGCACCTCATCAGCCAGGGCGCGAGTGGCAGGGATCGAGATGATCAATGCCAGCAATAAAACGGCCATGGCGGCGAAACGGACTGTATTCGAAGCAAATAACCTTTTCAACATGGGTGTCTCCTTTTGCGGTGGTTTTCGGGCATAAAAATGTTTCAAGCTTGTTTGGACGGAGGGGGCGTTGTCTAACTCTTGATTTGCCAGAAATGCCAGGTTGTGTGAGACTTCCTCAACCCGCATTTGCAGGGTATGCTGCCGCCTTTGGCAGGATTTACAATCTTCAAGATGGCGGAGCATTTGTCTATCCAGCTCTCCGTCGAGAGCGGCTCGCAGTTGACCATCGTTCAGATGTTCGTTCATAGATCCTCCTGTTCGAGAGTACGGTAGCACTTTTCAAACTCACGTTCTGCCCGCAGTAATAGCGGGCCGATGGAAGCCGGCGAGAGGTTTAAGACTTCTGCAATTTCTCTATACGCTTTTCCGGAGTAGCGCAGCACCAATAGTTGAGATCGACGAGGATTCATCTTCGCCAGGGCCCTGCGGGCCATTTGACCTTCTTCTTTTTTTTCCAGGATTTCCATTGGACTGTCTTCTGGTGCTTCAGTGATAACATCCTTCGCGGCAGTTAGCTCATAATGTTCCCGCCGCTTGAAGCTACGGATCGAATGGTATCCAAGGTTTGTCGCCACACGATACAACCAACCACCGGCGTTGAATTCCTGCTCCGGGTTTGGATGGTGTTGATACAGGCGGTAAAAAGTCTCCAATGCTAGGTCTTCTGCTTCCGCCTGGTCGCCCAGCATCCGCGCTAGCAGGCGGTAGATGGAGGCCCAGTGTTCGGTAAAATACTTTTCGAATACTGGCAGGCTGGAGTCCTCGACCGTGGTTTCAAAGGGTCGCGATTTCGTTTTGCGGAAATTCATCAGTGGCAAGATATTATCACGCTGGTTCTGCCTCATTCAGACTTTTGTTCCTCTCAATATAATAACCCCGTTGGAAGACGCAATGAGACAGAATAGACAACCTTTTCGTTGTTATTGGATTATAGCAATGAATTTTCGTTGCGGCTCGCGTCTCCTGGGAGCACATCCGAAAAAATGAACCATATGAGACACCCGCAATTTCGATCGCAGCTTTCCTTGTCACGAAAAACCGGGAGTTGCTGAACTTCAGGTTAGGAGAAGATATCCAAACTGTGTAAGCCATGATACGCCATGGACAAAATTTAACTTGACTCCAGAACATTTGTTCAGTACAATTATTTATATTATTCTGGGGTTAAAATATGTCGCAATCTCTTTCGCGTCTACCGTTTCTTTCCTGCCCTGCAGTTTTCCAACCTCTCACTCCTATTCTCGAATCTAGAATATCGGTCTCTTCTCTCTATTCTCTATTCTCTTCCATTCGTTCCTCTTTCGTTCCTCGTTTCGAATACAAAAACCCTCCTCAAACGCCAGCTTTAACCTGGAACTTTCGGGCGACCGGAGGTGCAGGTGTTCTTCCTGCTCGGCCTCAAGCGATGCGAAGCACGCGAAGCGGTATCACCATCAGTGTCACCACCAGCATCGTCCACTTCGGCGACAAAAGCCGCCGAAGGACACCTGAAACTCGCCCTGCTGGGAGGGGTCGAATTAGAGTCGAATCCGGCGCGAACCCCCGTAAATTTGGTGTTAATTTGCTACCTTGCTATGGTGGTAGGTTCTTTACCTACTAATTGAGATGCGAAACGGAATCACTTCTAGTGTCACCACCAGTAAATACTTCTTTTCTCTATTTTCTATTCTCGAATATCGGATCCCGCCTATGTTCGGAATAGTCTCGATGATCACGAGCCCCGATTGCGAAAAAATTATGCCCTATCCGTCGGGTATTTCGTGACATTAGTCACCTGTCAGACATTTGACATCCTCACCTTTTTTTGCTAAACTAATAATAAGTTGTCAGACAACTAAACAATTGGATAGAATTTGTCCAAATGACATCTCTCCTTGTGAAAAATGCTCTGATAGTGACCATGGACGACCACCGGCGGGAAATTCCCGAGGGGGGTCTTTTTATACACGACGGGTTTATTGAACAAGTTGGTCCGTCAAGCGAGCTTCCACAATCCGCCGATGATGTTCTCGACCTTAAAAACCACGTTGTATTCCCAGGCTTGGTTAACACCCACCATCATTTTTATCAAACATTGACTCGTACGATCCCCGCTGCGCAAGATTCTAATCTTTTCAATTGGCTAAAGACTCTCTATCCGATATGGGCGCGCTTGACTCCTGAGGATATCTTTACATCGACTCAAACTGCCCTCGCTGAACTTGCTTTATCGGGATGCACGACCGCTTTTGATCATCTCTATCTTTTTCCCAATGGTTCCAAGCTGGACGATGAAATTTCGGCTGCGCAGGAGATAGGACTTCGGATCCACGCCTCACGTGGTTCGATGAGTCTCGGTGAGTCTAAGGGGGGGCTTCCGCCAGATTCCGTTGTGGATGATGAAGATTCGATTCTAAGGGACTGCCAGCGTTTAATCCAAAAATATCACGACGCCAGGCCCGGCGCGATGGTTCAGATCGTTCTTGCGCCGTGTTCGCCGTTTAGCGTGACAGGCGAACTAATGAAGCAGTCTGCTATTCTCGCTCGCGAGTATCGCGTCCATCTGCATACACATTTGGCTGAGACCGAAGACGAAGAACAATTCTGTCTCGAAAAATTCGGGCAGCGTCCTGTTGGGTATATGCAAGCGGTAAATTGGCTTGGCGAAGATGTTTGGTTCGCGCATGCTGTGTGGGTTAATAATGACGAGATCCAAACTTTCGCCAAACACCACTGTGGCGTAGCACATTGTCCCAGTTCGAATATGCGACTGGCCTCGGGCATCGCTCCTGTGAAGCATTACCGTTCGGCGGGAGTCACTGTGGGCCTTGGCGTGGATGGCTCAGCCTCAAACGACGGCTCGCATATGCTGGCTGAAGTGCGTCAGGCCATGCTGCTCGCTCGAGTTAGTGAAGGTATTACAGGTTATTCATTATCCAATGATCCCAATCGAAAGTTAATGACGGCACGCGAGGCATTGTACCTGGGAACGCGCGGCGGGGCGGCTGTGCTTGGTCGTCACGATATTGGCTCCTTGGAAAATGGAAAGTGCGCCGACTTTTTCGCGATCAATCTTAACCGCCTCGAGTTTGCTGGCGCACTGCACGACCCGGTTTCGGCAGTGGTCTTCTGCCAGCCTGTTCGTGTTGATTACACGGTAGTCGGAGGCAGGATGATTGTTAAGGAAGGTTGTCTTGTCACCTTAGATGAGCACAAGTTGATCGATAGACATAATAAGGCTGCGAAGAGGCTGTCCCAGACTTGGTATGGTTAATTTCATTCTCTCTCTTTTTTTCGGCTGGCCCGGTATCATGTCTCCGGTCATTCTCGTTCTTGTGGGTTCGTTACGGGTCAACAATCGATTTTTAGTTGCGGTCTCTATCTTTGCTTTTCCGTTTTTTTCTGGCGATATTGTTTCTCTAATGAACAATTCTCATACAACAAGCCTAATTGACAATATGGAAAAATTATGACTTCATCATCCAAATTGAATCGCTCTCTTGTTGATGTTGCCATGGGACGCAAGGTCGCTGACCTGGTGGTCCGAAATGGTCAATGGGTGTGTGTCCAATCAGGCGAGATCATCCCAGGTACAGATGTTGCTATCGTTGATGGTCACATCGCATTTGTTGGTCCTGATGCGCGGCATACAATCGGTAAAAGCACCCGGGTTATTAACGCCAAAGGTCGCTATATGGTCCCGGGCTTGCTGGATGCGCATATGCATGTTGAGTCCGGAATGGTGACAGTCACGGAGTTTGTGCGGGCTGTTGCACCACACGGTACGACTGGCATGTTTATAGACCCGCATGAAATGGCAAACATCTTTGGTCTCAAAGGTGTAAAGCTAATGGTGGATGAAGCCGCACGGCAGCCGATCCACGTCTGGGTTCAGATGCCATCGTGTGTTCCATCTGCACCTGGTTTTGAAACACCGGGCGCTTCGATCGGTCCGGCGGAAGTTGCCGAAGCGATGACTTGGCCGGGCATTATTGGGCTGGGTGAGATGATGAACTTTCCCGGCGTATTCAACAGCAATAAAAAGATGCTGTCTGAAATGGCTGTCACACACGCTGCAAATAAGACAATTGGCGGACACTACGCTTCACCCGATCTTGGCCTGCCTTTCCATGGTTACATTGCAGGCGGCGCCGAAGATGACCACGAAGGCACACGTCTAGAAGATGCAGTTGAGCGCGTCCGCCAGGGAATGAAACCGATGCTCCGATATGGGTCGGCATGGCACGATGTCGCATCACAGGTGGGCGCCATTACTCAAATAGGTATTGATCCACGCCGCTTTATCCTATGCACTGATGATTCTCATGTGCAAACCTTGGCATTTGATGGTCACATGGACCGCGTCCTGCGTCATGCGATCGCGCAAGGCCTTGAACCAATGACTGCCATCCAAATGATGACAATTAATACAGCCGAGCATTTCGGCCTGACGCGTGAGATGGGCCTGATCGCTCCTGGTCGCTGGGCTGATGTAGTACTTGTTACTGATTTGAGGAATTTTGAAGCAGAGGTCGTGATTGCAAAGGGCCGGGTCATCACTAATAAGGGCAGGTGGAAAGTAGTCCTTCCGAGGTTCATATTTCCTTCCTGGGTTATCAACTCCGTGCATATCAAAAAGAAATTGGAGGCAAAAGACTTTGACTTAAAGGTCCCGCACTCGCTCACCATTAAAAATAGTATTGAGGCTGGGAAAAAGGTCAAGGCGAATGTAATTGGTGTAATTGAAAATCAGGCGCCGACACGTCACCTCCAAATGGAGATTGCAGTAGCTGGGGGGCAAATTCATATTGATAGAAACAGGGATGTGGCTAAACTGGCATTAATTCAAAGATACAAAGGTACAAGCGGTATTACTGTCGGTCTCGTAAACGGCTTTGGTTTTACTAAGAAATGTGCTGTTGCTTCAACTGTATCGCACGACAGCCATAATTTGATTGTTGCCGGCACAGATGAATCGGATATGGCGGTCGCAGCCAATAAGTTAGTCGAAGTTGGCGGCGGACAAGTGGTAGTAAAAGACGGTAAAGTCATTGGGTTGGTAGAGTTGGAAATCGCCGGTTTGATGTCTAGAGAAAGAGCCGATGTGGTCGCGAAGAAAGCCGCGACCGTGTTGGAGGGTTTCAAAGCCTGTGGGTGCGAACTTAATAACCCCAACATGCAGTTATCTCTTCTGGCCCTCGTTGTTATCCCCGAACTACGCCTCTCGGATAAAGGGTTGGTTGATGTCACGAAATTTGAATTCATACCTGTATTGGAGAAAGTGAATTGATCATGGCGAATTTTCCTTTTCAACGATTGCAATCTGATTTAGCTTCATTGATCGCTAAGACCACCGCAGGTGACCGATTACCTTCCGAACCTGATTTGGCCAAGAAGTTGGGTGTTTCGCGCGCTACACTTCGCGAGGCCATGCGCACGTTTGAAGCACAGGGCTTAATCCGCCGGCGTCAGGGTTCGGGCACCTTCGTGGTCGGTCAGGTGCCTGCCATGGAAGCCGGACTTGAAGTACTCGAAAGTTTGGAAACAATGGCCGAACGTCTTAACTTGGAGATATCGGTAGACAACTTACATCTCGAGACTTTTTCTGCCGACTACGATAATTCCCGTGTCCTGGACGTATCGGTTGGGACGCAATTGCTGCGCATCCAGCGTGTAATGCGTGAAGAAAACCGCCCCGTCGCTTATCTGGTCGATACGCTGCCCCAGGATGTTCTTAAGCCCGAGCAGTTGCCAGATAATTTCGATGGTTCTGTACTTGATTTTTTGTTAAAACGCGGCGACCCGCTTACGGTCTCGAAAGCGGCGATCTCAGCCATTGGCGCTCCGGCTGACGTAGCCAAAGCACTTCAGATTCAACGAGGCGACGTGTTGTTGGAATTTGTTTCAAAGCTTTATCACTCTAATGGGAAAGTGCTTGATTATTCATCCAGTTATTTCATTCCAGGTTATTTTCACTTTCACGTAGTACGACGCGTGGGTGGTTAAAATTTACTAAAGGAGAAGTGAAAGGAACGAAGAAATATATATTCGAGCATACAATGTTCTTTAAGTAGAAAATCTAATCCAAATTGAAATAGGAGGTTCGTATGCGTAGTTTTGCTGGTCGTGATATTCTGTCGTTGAAAGAGTTCGAAAGGAATGAGTTTTTCCATGTATTCGAAGTTGCTCAGAAGATGGAACCGATCGCTCGTTCCCGAAAGAATGTGGACTTATTAAAAGAGAAGACCTTGGTTACTGCCTTCTACCAACCTTCCACTCGTACCCGCCTCGCCCACGAAGGCGCGATGCACCGTCTAGGTGGACATGTGACCGGTTTCTCCGATGCTAAAATGACGCGTGCCGGTGATTTCTATCAGGAATCCATCAAGGACACCGTCAAAATGCTGGAGTTTTATGGCGATGTGATCGTGATGCGCCACTTCCAGCAGGGAGCACCTCACGAAGCGGCTAAATGGGCGAGTATCCCGATTATTAACGGTGGCGATGGTTGGGGTGAACACCCGACACAAATTTTGACCGATTTATATACAGTCCTGCGCGAAAAGGGCCGTATTGACGGCTTGAAGTGGCTGGCAGTTGGCGATATGAGGATGCGAACTATGCATTCATTAGCCTATGCGTTGACCCAGTTCGATTGTCCAATTACGTTTGTATCACCGCCTGAGATGTCGCTTACTGCTGAATTTAAGAAAGAAATAAAAGATTATAGTTTAAATTATAAGGAAGTTGACCATGTTGAGAAGGCCATCTCTGAAGCCGATGTGATCTTGGTCGAACCTGTTGTCCAGCCGGATTATACAAAGTCGCGAGACGAACGCTCTGGCAAGGATGTTAGCCTTACACCGGTCAATTACAAGATCACGCGTGACCTATTGGAGAATAAAGCCAAGTCTGATGCGATCCTTCTGCATTCCCTGCCGCGTATGGATGAAATCCCGGCTGATGTGGATATTACACATTGGTCGCGCTATTGGCAGGAGGCTTTCAATGGCGTTGTTATGCGTATGGCTCTTCTGGCGCTGGTCCTGGGCGCAATGGAATAGGACGGGAGATAAAATCATGCAAACTAAGCTTCGCGGTCGTGATCTGATCGGTGATCTTGACTTCAGTAAAGAGGAAGTCGAAACCGTCCTGGATGTTGCGTTCGACCTCAAACGCAAGCGCGCCCTGGGTGAACCCCATGCTTATTTGCGCGACAAAGTGCTCGCCATGCTTTTTTTCTTCAGTAGCACACGCACACGCGGTTCCTTCGAGGCCGGCATAGATCAGCTCGGTGGACATGCGGCTTTCATCGAGAGTAAGACCACCCAGATCTCTCACGGTGATACACCTGTAGAGATTGGCGAGATCTTCGGTCGCTATTTCGACGGTATCGCCATCCGGCATGTTGACTGGAAGGTGGGCAATCAATATATCAACGATGTCGCCAAATATTCGCGCTCGCCCATATTTAATAT
>JBGQIO010000046.1:0-19864 GCA_041498515.1 Anaerolineae bacterium | reverse complement strand
GGCAGAGAATGTATTCGGGGTAACACAATCTGATCTAACGCGCTTGCCCAAGGTTGAGGAAATAGATCGTGAAGCGTTTATGTCTGAACGCATTGCGCGACCGCCAGTGCAGGGACACCCGTCCATGAAGATGATGTCATCGGGGACGCCGCTATCGAATACGCGTATCCGTATCCTCGATGAACACGGCATGGAAGTCGGTAACGGAAAAGTTGGCGAGATCGCCCTGCAAAGCAATTGCATGTTAACTGGTTATTACAATCGCCCCGATGCCACGGAGAAGGCGATCATCAATGGATGGTTTATGACCGGAGATTATGGATACGTTTCAGGCGAGGAGGTTTTTGTTTCAGGCCGCAAGAAGGACATGATCATTGTAGGCGGGAGGAACGTATATCCCCAAGATTTGGAATCGCTTACTTACGAAGTACCAGGAGTCCATGCCGGGCGGTCCGTGGCATTCGGTGTATTCAACGAGGAGGCCGGGACGGAAGACGTAGTAATCGTTGCGGAAGTTGATTCTGACTATGCTGTTGAACAACGAAAGATCGCGGATTTGATCCGCGAGCATGTAACCAAGAATTCCGCCATCGCTCTACGATTCGTTAAAGTGGTTGGTCCGAAATGGATCTTGAAGACCTCGAGCGGCAAGACAGCACGTACTGCGAATAAGGAAAAGTTCCTAAAAGAACTGGAAATGGAAGGAAAGAACCCATAAAAGATCCCCTCGTTTTCGAGGGGATCGTGGATGTCAGGCGCCGGTGGGAAGACGTTTTTCCAGAGTTCGATTAAGTATTTCTTCCTGTTCTGAAGAACTGGATTTAACGCGTTTTGTCCTTTGAGTTTTATCTTTCGATTTGGCGCGATCCTGAGCGGACTGCCATGCGATCTGCATAGCCGTCAATTCAACTTCAGTCTGCTTTTCTTCCGCTTCGATTTGTGTCTCTTCGGTTTTCTTACTGCGTTTGGCTCGTTTACTTTCGTGGACAGGTTTCTCCTCTTCCACGACTTCGGGTTGAAGGGCCTTCATGCTCAGACGTATCTGGCGTTTCTTGCGGTCCACGTTGATGATCATTGCTTCCACTTCATCACCTTCCTTGACGACATCGCCAGCGGTCTTTACATAACCACGCGCCAATTCGCTGATATGGATCATTCCGGGTCGTTCTGCGCCTATTTCGACAAAAGCGCCATAAGACTCCAAGCGGACGACTTTCCCTTTGACGACCATATCAGGTTGAAGATCCTTCCATTCATATAACATGGGTTGGATCATGGTCAGTTCAATGCGGTCCTTGCGGGCTTTACGCACCCATACTTCAACAGTCTGACCTTCTTTTATTACATCTTCCACCTTATTAACCGGGTCTTTTTGCAATTGGGAGATATGCAACACTCCTGGCAGCGGCTGACCGATGTCAACCAGAGCCCCAGCAAGGGTAGTCTTGAGAATTTTACCTGTCAACTTAGTCTTGGGTTCGAGCGCGTTGACAAGTGTAGTATCAGTTGTAACCATAGCTTAACTCCTACAAATTTGGGGATAATGCCGACATTTGATTATACCGGTGTGTCGGGGATGCGTCAATGCGAAATCGGTTGGAATATTGTAAGATTTGATACGAGGTCAGTAAAGTCATCTGTGAATCAGTTTTCTTTATTTGGGCAGAAGAATACGCAACACTTGTTATTCTCATATTGACCTTTTGCTGGAATTTATGTATAGTGTAAGAGAATTGAATATTCCGGAAGAAAATTACACCAATTATGTATGAATTCGACAAAAATGATATTAAAATTGTAAATATCTTACTTGAAGATGGGCGTATCCCAGCTTCAGAGATAGCCCGTCGGATAGGAGAAATATCCGAGCGGGCGATCCGTTATCGTATCGGCAAGATGGTTAGCGAGGGGGTATTACAAGTTAGCGCGATTATCAATCCCGGAGCGTTCGGCTTAAATATTAAAGCTGATGTCTGGATTGAAGTTGAATCAGATAAGATTCATGCCGTTGCCAAGAAGCTGACAGAATTTGAAAACGTGACATATGTAGCGTGCGGTATTGGCGAGAATGACGTCAGCATTCAGCTAGTTGCCAAGGATACTTCCGAAATTTATCATTTCATCACCGATGTCCTTCGCAAATTGCCGGGAGTTCGCAAGACGACCACCTCGATTGTGCCGGTAATTCTAAAGGATATATATCAATGGCGCCTTCCTGAAAAGACCTTAAAAATCAATCAAAGGGAATACAATCGATCCTCCAATTAATCCGGAGAATATATGAGTCTCGTTGGTCCGAAAAGCCTGTCCATGCAGAAGCGCGCTCAAAAAGTAATACCTCTGGGGGTGAACTCAAATTTCCGTTATTGGGGTAATGGAAAAACCCTCTATGTTGACAAGGCTAAAGGCGCATACTTGTGGGATGTAGATGGGCGCCGATTTATCGATTACCGCCTGGCATTTGGTCCTATCATCCTTGGTCATTCATATGATGAGGTGGATAACAAGGTTATTGAGGAAATAAAAAATGGGGTACTTTTTGCCATGACCGGTGAGCTCGAAGTGGCTGTGGCTGAAATGATGGTCGAGATGGTACCCGCCGTGGAAATGATCCGCCTGGCCTGTTCCGGTACAGAGGCTACCATGCATGCCATTCGTGTGGCGCGTGCGTACACAGGCCGCGAAATTATTTTAAAGTTTGAAGGTAACTATCATGGTCTTCATGATCATACCTTGTGGTCCACTTATGCGCCAGTCGAGGCTTATGGTAATCGTCGCAACCCTATACCTGTGCCTGCGTCATCCGGGATTCCCAAGTCGATGCAGGATTTCATAATCACCCTTCCTTTTAATGATTTCGAAGGATTTGAACGGTTGATGCGATCTTATGGCGAGCAGATTGCAGCTGTGATCACGGAACCTTGCCAGGGAAACTGCGGCGCCATCGAGCCGCAACCCGGTTTCCTCGAACTGATCCGTGAAAAAACCGAACAGTATGGGGTCGTATTTATTCTGGATGAAGTCAAGACCGGCTTCCGTATCGCAAAGGGCGGCGCGCAGGAGTATTATGGCATTCGGCCAGATCTCGCTACCTATGCCAAGGCCTTGGGCAATGGTTATCCGGTGGCCGCCTTCGGTGGCAAGCGTGAGATCATGTCCATCATCGGGCAGGGTGTCTCGCAGGGTGGAACCTACACCAACAACAAGCCCGGGGTCGCCGCGGCCTATGCAACATTGAAGCTGTTAAAGGAAAAGCCGATTTTGGAGACCATTCAAAAGCGCGGCTCGCGTTTAAAGGATGGTTTGAAAGATATCTTCGATGAAAATGGTATTCCTGTCGCAATGAATGGCTATCCGGCAATGTTCTCCTTCGCGATAGGAGTTGAACACGTTACCTGCCAGCGCGAATGGGACAAAAGCGATAAAGACCTGTATATCAAATTAGATGAAATGGCCATTGAGCGTGGTGTAATGCCAGATCATGATGCACGCGAGCCCTGGTTCCTTTGTTATGAGCACAGTGAAGCGGATATCGATGATACGTTGAGTGTTTATGCCGAGATCGTGAAAATCGCCAAGAAATGATGCTGCTGAACAGTAAGGAGCACACGAGTCGTATGACCCTCGCATTCAATTTCGAGAAGGAGAAATATGGCTAAAGTTATAGAACACGAAAATTTAACATCAAAACAAATAGTGGATATGAACAAGGAATATACCTTCTTCTCCTGGTCTGTGCAGGGACAGATCGACCCAATCCCGGTCGTTAAGGCCGAGGGGGTGTATTTCTGGGATGCTGACGGGAAACGCTATCTCGATTTCGCATCTCAATTGGTGAACACGAATGTCGGTCACCAGCATCCAAAAGTAGTTAAAGCCATTCAAGATCAAGCAGCCCGATTGACGTTCGTCGCGCCAGGTATGGCGTCTGAACCGCGAGGTTTACTGGGCAAAAAATTAGCCGAGATCACACCCGGCGATCTGAAAAAGACCTTCTTTACATTAGGGGGTGCGGAAGCCAATGAAAATGCGATTAAAATAGCCCGCTTCTTCACCGGGCGGAATAAGATCCTGGCGCGTTATCGCTCCTATCACGGCGCAACGCATGGAGCAATTGCCTTGACGGGGGATTACCGGCGCGCGCCTGTGGAGCCTGCCATGCCAGGTGTGGTCCATTTCCTCGACCCTTATTGCTATCGCTGCCCATTTGGTTGGACGCTCGAGACCTGTCACAGGGAATGCATCAGCCACGTGGAGGAAGTGATCCAGCACGAAGGGCCGGATCAGATCGCGGCCATCATTCTCGAAGGCGTAACCGGCACAAACGGTCTGATCATCCCACCTGATGATTACTGGCCACGAATGCGTGAAATATGCGATAAGTACGACATCCTGCTGATCTCGGATGAGGTGATGAGTGGATGGGGGCGGACGGGTGAATGGTTCGCGGTGGATAACTGGAAAGTTGTCCCAGATATCATTACAACCGCGAAGGGAATCACCTCCGGTTACGTACCGCTTGGGGCAGTTATCGTACGCGAAAAGATCGCGAGATTCTTCGACGACAAATACCTGTTTGCAGGTCTGACCTATAACGGCCACGCGCTGGCCTGCGCCGCCGCGCTGGCAACCATCGAAGCTTATGAGGAAGACAAGATCTTCGAGAATGCAAAGAAAGTGGGCAAATATCTAGGCAAAAGGTTGGAAGACTTAAAAGCCAAACATGCTTGTGTGGGCGATGTGCGCTATATCGGAATGTTCTCGGCGCTTGAATTCGTTAAGAATCGCCGGACGAAAGAGCCAATGGACCTAACACCGCTCAAAAATTTCCTGGTCTCCAACGGCGTATACGTTTTCAATTTCAAGAATATTTTATTCGTCGTACCGCCGCTCGTAATCACAGAGAAACAATTGGAAGATGGCCTGATTCTACTTGACGAAGGCCTCTCGGAATTGATGGATAAACAAACGAATTGAAGGTTTGAATCCTGAAAGATTGCTGGATATGAAAATTTGAAGACTCAATAGGCTCAACTTTCAAATGTGAATTGGAGACATTTATGGAGATCCTGAACTATATCAACGGCGAATGGGAGAAGCCTGAGGTACGAGAATTCCTGGATGTGATCAATCCGGCGACAAGCGAATTGATAGCCAGAACGCCTTTGTGTGGAAAAGAGAGTGTGGACGCGGCTGCCAAAAGTGCCAACGAGGCTTTCCCTGCCTGGCGGCGAACACCTGTACAAGATCGAGTTCAATACTTGTTCAAATTACGCGACTTACTCAAAACCAATTTGGATGAGATTGCACGGACAATTACCAATGAAGCGGGGAAGACGCTAGAAGAGTCGAAGGCGGAGATGATACGGGCCATCGAGAATGTGGAAGTGGCCTGCGGCATGCCGATGATGGCAAAAGGCGAGATCGTAGAAGATATCGCACCCGGCATCGATGAAATCATGCTGCGCCAGCCCCTCGGTGTTGGTGCGACCGTTGCACCTTTCAATTTTCCAGGCATGATCCCTTTCTGGTATTTGCCGTACGCAGTGGCATGCGGCAATACCTATATCGTCAAACCCTCCGAAAAGGTGCCAATGACAATGCAGCTGATCTTCAAATTGATCGAAAAAGTCGGATTTCCAAAAGGTGTGGTAAATCTTGTTAACGGCACTAAGGAGGCTGTGGATGCGATCCTTGATCATCCTGCGATCCGGGCTGTGACCTTTGTCGGTTCTACTAAGACCGCAAAGTATCTTTACACTAGAGCCTCATCCAATGGAAAGCGCGTACAAGCCCAAGGTGGGGCGAAGAACCCGGTTATCGTACTGCCCGATGCCGATATGGACATGGCAACCAAGATCATAGCGGATTCGGCGTTCGGCTGCGCAGGCCAACGTTGTCTGGCGGTCTCGTTAGCCGTAACCGTAGCAGAGGCACGCAACACATTTACAGAGATGATCTGTGACGCGGCGTCTACGCGGGTGGTTGGCTACGGTCTGGATGCGGGCGTCCAGATGGGACCCGTCATCAACTCGGTCAGCAAGCAGCGTATTGAACAATTGATCGGGGTTGGAGCTGCGGAAGGTGCTACTGTACCAGTGGACGGACGCGGTGCCGTCGTGAAAGGCTACGAACGCGGACTGTTTATCAGACCGACAATCCTTTCCGGGATACAGCCGGGAAGTGAAATCGCCAAGACGGAAATCTTCGGCCCGGTGTTGAGTTTAATGCATGTGAATACAGTAGACGAAGCCATCGGGCTGGTCAATCACGGGGCATACGGCAACCAAGCCAGCCTGTTTACCTCGAGTGGTTCGGCAGCCCGCAAGTTCCGTTATGAGGCCGAAGCCGGCAATATCGGCATCAATATTGGTGTAGCCGCGCCAATGGCGTTCTTCCCATTCAGCGGATGGAAAGAGTCTTTTTTCGGCGACATGCACGGACAAGGCATGGACGCAGTCGAGTTTTTCACACAGAAAAAGGTCGTGGTCGAACGATGGCCTAAGGAGTGGAGCAGAAAATTCTAGAATTTGATCATAAGTGTCAGCCAGGCGAAATAGAGGAGAGAGAAATGGGAAGCTCTTATGATCTAGCGCTCGCTTATGCCGACCGTTGGCTGGGTATTATTCAGAAGGCCAGCCTCTCTGACGAGGAGGCTAAGGCAGTCATTGAGGAGTCCAAACAAAACTTTGCGGAGCATTTTAATAGAGGGTGGCTGGAGTATCGTAAATCCGTCACCGAGGCGGGCGATTGGGCTGCCGTGGAGTGGTCGGGCACAGGGGCCTTATTTCGAGACGTGCTAGGCCGTGAATTTCTGGACTGTCTAGGGGGTTTTGGGATGATGAATCTCGGCTGGTCTCATCCAGATGTGACTGAGGCCGTCAAAAGGCAACTGATGCACTCCCCAATGCCCTCGCAGGAATTAATTGATCCATTACGGGGTGTGCTGGCAAACCTGATGTCACAGATCACACCAGGTAATTTGAAATATTCTTTCTTTGCAGCATCGGGGACAGAAGCCATTGAAGGTTCGATCAAGTTAGCGAAAATGCATACGAAGAAGCCCGGGTTTATCGTTGCGACCAAGGCATTCCATGGTAAGACCATGGGCTCACTCTCCATGATCGGTAAATCAGATTTTCGGGAACCGGTAGGAGTTCTGTATGGTGGACCTGTTTATCATGTCCCTTTTGGAGATGCGGAGGCAGTTGAAAAACAATTGGATGTCTGTAAAAAAGTGGGGATAGGCATTGCAGCAGTCATGTTCGAACCGATCCAGGGTGAGGCAGGTGCAATCGTCCCACCTGACGATTTTTGGCCCCAGGTACGCGAAATAACCAAACAATACGGTGTGTTGTTGATTGTAGATGAAGTCCAAACAGGCCTGGGCCGGACCGGCAAAATGTGGGGCCTGGATCATTGGAATGTGGTACCCGATATTCTTGCCGCGGCAAAATCACTGGGGGGAGGTGTTATGCCCGTCAGTGCGTTCTGTTCAACAGAGGAAATCTGGCAAGTCATGATGCGGCCGAACCCGTTCGTGCATACGACAACGACAGGCGGTGGTGCTTTGGCTTGTGCGGCAGCCATTGCATCGATAAAGGTTATATTACGCGATCGACTGTGGGAACAAGCCGCCGCAAAAGGGGATTATTTGATGCCTAAATTGCAGAAATTGGCTACGCAATATCCGCAAATTTATGAGAAAATAACCGGGAAAGGCCTGTTGATCGGTATGCACTTTCAGAATCCCGAAATTGGTTATAAGGTGGCAGCCGGACTCTTTAAACGTTCGGTCCTGGTGGCCGGCACCCTGATCAGTTCACAAACCCTGCGCGTTGAGCCACCATTGATTGTTACATATCAGCAATTGGATACCCTGCTCGAACGCCTCGAAGATACTTTGAAGGAACTCTGCAAGACTTTATAGAACTCATCAACAAATCAATTCAGTTCAAGGAGTCGTGCAAATGGCTGGTGAATTTGCGATCGAATTAAGAGATGTAGTAAAGAAGTTTATTACACCCGAAGGCAGCGAATTAGCCGCCGTAGATCATGTCACAATGCAAATCAAAAACGGCGAATTCTTCTCCATGCTCGGTTCATCAGGCTGCGGAAAAACCACTTCGCTGCGAATGATCGCCGGGTTTGAGTGGCCGACAACCGGGGAGGTATATATCGAAGGAAAGCCAGCAGGACATGCGCCTCCGTATCAACGGAATGTCAATACAGTATTCCAGAGTTATGCATTATTTCAGCACTTGACCGTATATCAGAATGTTGCCTTCGGCCTCGAAATGGAAGGCGCGTCAAAAGACGAAATTTCGAAACGTGTTGGGAGATCGCTGGAGATGGTAAGGCTAACCGGAATGGACAGGCGGTATCCTAAACAGCTTTCCGGCGGACAACAACAACGCGTCGCACTCGCACGCGCGCTGGTAAAAACACCTCTTGTGCTACTTCTTGACGAACCACTGGGGGCGCTCGACCTAAAATTACGCAAGGAAATGCAACTTGAATTAAAAGCTTTGCAACAGCAATTGGGAATAACCTTCATTTATGTGACCCATGACCAGGAAGAAGCGCTGACCATGTCCGACCGGATCGCCGTGATGAGCCATGGCAAGGTATTACAGATGGGACCAGCGGTCGAAATTTACGAGCGCCCAACAAGCCGCTTTGTAGCGGACTTTATCGGTGAGACCAACCTATTGGAGGGAAAGGTAAAATCTGTTAATGGAAATCAAGCTGTCGTAACAATAACTGTTTGGAAGCAAGAAATAACTGGTATAACCACGACTAAAGTGCAAGCAGGGGATGAAGTATCAATATCCATACGTCCCGAAAAGATCCAATTAACCGAGAAAGCGGGCGACGGACAAAACAACCTAGAAGGCGTTGTGGTTAGGAGTACCTATATCGGATCAGATACTCACGTTTATTTAGATGTCCGCGGACAGAATATCAAGGTATGGGACCAGAATCGAATCTCCACCGTTGATCCAAGCGCATATTATCGGAATGGAGAAAAAGTGTGGATGACGCTGCTTCCTGAAAACACCCTGGTTCTGCCCAAGGAATAAAAATGTTAAAACGGTTGCGTGAAAATAAGTCGCTGCAGGGGACCCTGCTGATCACACCGACGTTGATATTCATGATTGGTTTATTGATCATTCCATTGATCTTAACCCTGGTCGTAAGTTTTGGTCGCCGCAGTACAGATGGCGGCGTTATTTACACCTTCACGCTTGATAATTACATCCGTCTGGGAGGCTATGATACAACTTGTCCTAACAATGCAGCCTCCTGTTTTAATCCGTTATATCTGCAAATCCTATGGCGGTCATTAGTCCTGGCATTCAACTCTACTGCAATCGTGATCTTGCTGGCATTTCCGCTGGCTTATTTCATAGCGCGGGTTCACCCTAAATGGCGCAATACATTCCTGTTCCTAGTGCTGGTGCCGATGTGGACCAATTTTGTCATCCGCGTGTACGCATGGATCATGTTATTACGAAAGGAAGGGGTCATTAATAATATTCTGGGCGGTGCGGCTGGTTTATTCCACATCCCTTTCACACCGCTGAACATGCTTTATACGCCCGGTGCTGTCCTCGTCGGGATGGTGTATGAATTCCTGCCGTTCATGGTCTTACCCATTTATACCTCCCTGGAGAAAATCGATAATTCACTGTATGAGGCGGCGGCAGATTTAGGCGCGAATGCGGTGCGGACCTTCCTACGCGTAACCTTGCCGCTTGCTACGCCAGGCATCGTAGCCGGGACCATCCTGGTCTTCATTCCCGTGATGGGAACGTTCATCGTCTCCGATATCCTGGGGGGTTCACAGACCATCCTAGTCGGCAATCTCATCCAACGTCAATTCCTGGATGCACGCGATCCAACTTTTGGTTCGGCGGCGTCGCTCATTCTGATGGCGATGACCATTGTCGTGACATACTTCTATACCCGTAGATTCGGGTTTGGAGAGGAGATTGCAGTCGGATGAACCCTTATCGCCGGTCCCCCTGGGTCATTGCGGCCACAGTTCTTGTGCTTATTTTCTTATACGCGCCGATCCTGGTCTTAATGATCTTCTCGTTCAATGCTTCCAGGTTGAACGTCACATTCACCGGTTTTATTCCGCGGTTTGGCGATCTGCAGACCGTCGGTGGAAATGTAGTCCAGAGTCCCTGCGGCCCGTTTCACTGGTTCTGTCAATTACCAAAAGACACTGAAGTGCTGCACGCGGCCAAGAATACCATGACAATCGCCCTGACTGCCACGATCGTGTCAACCATCATTGGGACGATGGCTGCACTGGCTTTACAACGCCATCATTTCCGCATTAAAACATTTTCGGAGATTTCGCTTTATATCCCAATTGTTATTCCTGAGATCGTCATGGGAATCGGCATCCTAGTATTGTTCATCCAATTGTTTTCATTCTTGAACAATCTCCTGAACTTAAACGGGGATGCCCGTCTCACGCTCGGACTGGGGACGGTGATCGTTTCTCATATCTCCTTCATGATCCCGTTCGTGGCACTGGTCGTCCGTGCCCGTTTGCAAGGCCTGGATAAGGCTTACGAGGAAGCGGCCATGGACCTCGGGGCGAACGAATGGACCACATTTCTCCGCATCACTTTCCCGATGATCCTGCCGGGTGTACTTTCCGGCGCATTGCTAGCCTTTACGCTATCGATCGACGACTTTATCATCACCTTCTTTACAAATGGCCCCGGGTCAACGACTTTGCCGATTTATATCTATGGACTGTTACGCAGAATTATCACTCCGCAGGTAAACGCTCTTTCGACAGTCTGGATCCTGATCGTGTTTATTGTTGTATTCCTTATACAGCGCGTACAAAGCAGAGAAGTCTGATAACAGGCAAATCGCGTCCAATCAAGATTGGCGCGTTTGACCAATTCAATCTCATTCAAAGGAGGAAGAGATGAAACGATTAACCTGTATGAAAATGTTTGCCGGAATTGCGATATCAAGCATCCTGCTGGCAGGCTGCGGCAGCCAGCCGACTGCCACTCAACCAGCCGCCACTCAACCCGCCGTTGCAACGGAACAACCGACATCACCCCAGCCGGCTCCAGCAACAACTGTCAGCGCGACCACTGCACCGGCGGCGTTTGTGTCCACACCGAGCGGGAAGATCACTGCGACGGGCTACAACTGTCCGGAACCGAATCCGCGCATGACCGTCACTTCTAAAGTATTGAATATGTTCGTATGGACGCAATACATCCCGCAGGACATCATCGATTGCTTCCAGTTAGTGTATGGAGTTAAGATCAATCGTGATGAGTTTTCCTCCGCCGAAGAACAATCTGCAAAGCTCTCCAAAGGCAATACCGGTTACGATGTGGCGCACGTTACAGATAATGTCATTCCGCCTTACCTCCGAAATGGTATCCTGGAAAAGCTGGACAAGAGCCGCCTACCTATCATGTCATACTTTGATCCCAAATACCTGAATCTCTCTTTTGACCCAGGAAACATCTATACGATACCTTTTGAAGCTGGAACCTCCTCGATCGCCGTGAATACTGATAAGGTCCCGAACCCACCCACATCGTGGGCTGACCTTTGGAACCCTATTTACAAAGGCCGGATGGTGGCAATCGATGATTCACGCGCCATCATAGGCATCACATTGCTCACGTTAGGTTATGATGTCAACACGACGGACCCAAAGCAGCTGGATCAAGCCAAACAGAAACTACTTCAACTCGTTCCGAATGTAGTGAAGTGGGACAGCGACAGCCCCAAAACGGAGCTGCTGGATGGTACAGCCGACCTTGGTGTCGTTTTTTCAGGTGAGGCTGAGTTAGCGAGCAGGGAGAATCCAGCCATTAAATATATTTATCCCACCGAAGGTACCATCGTTTGGCAGGATAATTGGGGTATCCCCGTAGGAGCAGTGCATGAAGATGCTGCCTATGCCTGGTTAAATTATTCAATGCAGCCAGATCTGTTCTGGTTGATGATGTGCGACTTCCCGTACACTGATCCGAACCAGGCATCGATCAACTTTGCTAAAGGAAATCCCTTGCATTACAAGGATGACACCTGTGATTCATCGCTCAGCGACCTTTACGATCAATACATGAAATCCAACATTACCAACATTTCAGATGCCACCTTCCAAGCCGGACACCGTGCAATAGATGTTGGTGCTGCTTTACCAATGTTTGACCAAATTTGGACGGAAGTGAAGGGCGGTCAGTAAACCGAATGTCCAATTTGTTTGGGATTGCCGGAATCCAAATGTCGGTCGTGCCGTGGGAACCAGCTGCCACTATGGACAAAATGGAGTCAATCATCGACCAGGTTTATGAAAATTTCCCCTGGGTTCAGATGATCTTGTTCCATGAATTGGTCGTTTCTGGAGCAGCCCAGTTCGTTGCCAGCTCTTCCACAGAACCATGGCAGCATATTGCCCAGACTATTCCCGGTCCACTATCCGCCCGTTTATGTGAATTGGCGCGAAAGGTTAAGAAGTGGATAGTTCCAGGCTCCATGTATGAGACCGATGGTTCAAAAATCTACAACACCGCTGTTGTCATCTCACCGGAAGGAAAAATCATTGCGAAATATCGCAAAATGTTTCCGTGGCTCCCCTATGAGAAAGAGACGACGCCAGGAGATCAATTCTGCATCTTCGATATTCCGGAAGTGGGCCGATTCGGACTCTGCATATGCTACGATGCCTGGTTTCCGGAAGTCATTCGGACATTGGCATGGATGGGCGCCGAGGTAATCCTGCATCCAACCTTGACGCCCACCTCTGATCGCTCCGCTGAATTAATACTGAACCAAGCCAATGCCATCTTCAACCAATGCTATGTTGTGGATATCAACGGATTGGGTCCGTGGGGCGGAGGCCGGTCATCGATCGTCGACCCTGAAGGGCGCGTGCTTCAACAAGCGGGTGATCATGAAATGATCCTTACGGAACTCCTGAACCTGGATCAAGTCTATAAGACCCGAGAGTACGGAACGCTAGGTTTATGCCAGACCTGGAAACAATTACGTAATTTTAAGGGTAAATTTCCTATTTACGAAGAGAATATCTCTTCGGGGCAGATCTTCAAGAATTTAGGGGAATTACACTTCTGATCTAATTGCTTTCCAGAGCCAATAATCAACGGTACAGAAAATCGTCCGCCTTTTCAGGGTGGACGATTTTATTTTGGATAAAATCTGGTGTAAATATAACAATTATGCAATAAATAGTTGACTTCTCTGCAAAAAAGGCATAAAATACAGCAGTGGAAAGCGAATTGCTCAATTTGCAATCGGAGCGGCTGGACGAAATTGACCTTTACCTTCTCGATGCACTTCGTAAAGACGGCCGAGAAGCTTTTTCTCAAATAGCCGAACAACTCAAAGTCTCGCCGGGAATGATCCGACAGCGCTATAACCGGCTCGTTGAGGAGGGCTACTTAAAGGTGGTCGCGATTACGAACCCGATCCAGCGGGGCTTCAAAACCATGGCCCTCGTAGGGGTCCACACCGACGGCCATCGAATGTTGGAAGTGGCCGATCAGATTGCCAAACTGGGCGAGGTGGTTTATCTGGTTGTTGTCAGCGGGCGTTACGACATCATGATCGAGGTGTTTTGCCGTGACCACGAGGACTTGTTGAAATTCATCACCGAAAAGCTATACAGCATTGAAGGCGTCCGCGAAACAGAGACTTTTATGCATCTCAGGATCGTCAAGGAAGTTTATTTCTAAGAATTGTGCTGTTACGGCGGAAAGGCCTGTTAATTGGTAACCTCAACCTTCCATCCGGCTAGAGATTTCGCCGGTTGAGGTAAAAAAATCTAGTCTGCCCCCGAGCAAGGAAGGGCAGCAGAGCCAATCGAAAGGAATTATGGGAGTTCTCTTTGTAGGGGGAGTTGGCGTCGGTAAAACGATGGCCTTGAAAGCGATAAAGCGGAATTGGTCCGATAGGATCATATTGTCAAGTAAAGATAGGGCGGATACAGAAGAAACTGACCAAAAACTAACAATTGGAAATTTGGAACGACGCGGCTGTTATATGCCGTGTAAACTACCCTTTGGGTATAAAACGGAGAAATAATGAAATGAAAATTTTACTCGTCGGCGTCGGTGGGGTTGGCGAGGCGATCGCCGCCATCGCCAAAGAACGCGCCTGGGTTGAACAGATCGTACTGGCGGATTACAACCTGGAGCGAACCGTTGAAGTACAGAAAAAACTCGGCGATCCAAAACGCTTCCCTGCCGAGTTTGTTGACGCCAGCAATCAGAAGATGATCGAGACCCTGGCGAAAACCTATGACGTAGATCTTATTATGAACGCGGTCGATCCCATATTCAATCAACAAATCTTTGACGCGGCCTTCCATGTAGGTGTCAAATACATGGATATGGCGATGACCCTTTCCACGCCACACCCGACTGACCCGTTCCACAAGACAGGCGTCAAGCTGGGCGACTATCAATTCGAAAGATCCAAGGACTGGGAGAATAAGGGCTTGTTGGCTATCGTTGGTCTAGGAGTTGAACCCGGGATGGCGGATGTGTTCGCCCGATATGCCCAGGATGAGCTCTTTGATGAGATCGATGAAATCGGTGTGCGGGACGGAGCCAACATCAATATCGAAGGATATGAGTTTGCACCCAATTTCTCGATCTGGACAACAATCGAAGAGTGCCTCAACCCGCCCGTGATCTGGGAGGAAGAGAAAGGCTGGTTTACAACCGCGCCGTTCTCAGGACACGAGACGTTCGATTTTCCTGAGGGGATCGGAGAGATCGACGTCGTCAATGTTGAGCATGAGGAAGTCCTGTTGATGCCGCGTTGGGTAAAAGCCAAGCGGGTTACGTTCAAGTATGGGCTGGGCGATCAATTCATCGGGGTGCTCAATACGCTGCATATGTTAGGTCTCGACAAGAAGGAAAAGATCAATGTAAAGGGTTTGCAGGTTGCGCCTCGCGATGTGGTGGCAGCTGGGCTACCTGACCCGGCTCATTTAGGCGATAAAATGCACGGCAAGACTTGTGCCGGGACTTGGATCAAGGGCTCGAAAAACGGTCAACCACGAGAGGTATATCTCTATCAAGTAGCGGACAATGCCCAGAGCATGAAACGCTGGGGCTGTCAGGCGGTTGTAGCACAAACGGCGTTCAGCGCCGTCATCGGCTGGGACCTGATCGAGCATGGGCAATGGAAAGGGGCCGGCGTGATGGGACCGGAGGCGTTCGATCCGAAGCCGTTCATGGAAAAAATGGCTGATTATGAATTTCCGTATGGCATCAAGGAAATGAATGCAGAGGCGGTTATTTAGGGTTTAAGAATTGTAGGTGTGTGCCGGATGCAGCATCATTCAACACGCCTGAGGGTGGCAATTTAGATTCGATCACCATACCCCTTACCCCGTCGATTGTAGAACCCGATCGGACGCGGCTTTACCTCATTATGTTATCCCTGGAAAATAGTTATTGCTGTTTGGGACTTCCGTCCGTATAATTGGATAAAGCTGGTTTAGAAAAGGAGACGCTATGGCCTACGGATATAACGGCAAGATTTTACATGTAGATCTAACCGAAGGCAAGCTAACGGTTGAGGAACCCCCGGAATCGTTCTATCGTAAATACCTGGGCGGAAGCGCGATGGGCATGGAGTACATCCTGCGCGGTATGCCAGCGGGTGTCGATCCGCTTGGCCCCGACAATATTTTGACATTGATGGCTGGTGTAACGACGGGCGCGGCCATATCAGGTCAGAGCCGTTTGAATGCAAATGCCAAGTCGCCGATCAGTGGCGGAATAGGCGACTCACAGAGCGGCGGTTTTTTCCCTGCCGAGCTTAAATTTGCCGGCTTCGATGGAATTGTGATCAAAGGCAAATCACCGAAACCTGTCTACCTGGCGATCATTGAAGGAAAAGCCGAATTACGAGACGCTGCACATCTGATGGGCAAGATCACGGGCGAGGTAGATGATATTCTTCATAAGGAAGTTGATGCTAAAGCTGAGATCCTCCAACATGGCCCGGCAGCTGAGAAAGGGGTTCTATTCTCGACCCTTGTCAGTATGTCCAATCGTCATAATGGGCGCACGGGTATGGGACTGGTGATGGCTTCGAAGAATCTCAAGGCAGTTGTCGTACGCGGTACGAAGAAGCCGGTAATCTTTGATCCAAAAGCCCTGATCGCGCTCAATAAAACCGGACCGAAACTTATCCCGCAGATTGGAGACATGGATGGCCTGGCAAAGTATGGCACGGCATCGGTGGTGATGTTCAACAATGCCGTAGGAACATTGCCTACGAATAACTATAACGAGGGTCAATTTGAAGATTGCGAGCCGATCAGCGGCGAAAAGATGGCAGAGACGATTTTGAAAGCACGCGATACCTGCTTCGCTTGCGTCGTCCGCTGTAAGCGCGTGGTGGAAGTAACTGAGGGCCCATACAAATCAGCTCCGAAGTATGGCGGGCCTGAATACGAGACGATCGGCACATTTGGTTCTTACTGTGGTGTCAGGGACCTGGCGGCGATTGCAACAGCCAGTCAGGTCTGCAACGAAAACGGTGTGGATACCATTGCCTGTGGTGCGACGATCGCCTTTGCGATCGAATGCTACGAAAAAGGCATCATCACCAAGGAGCAGACGGGTGGGCTCGAACTAAAATTCGGCGATGCCGCCGTCATGCTGAAGGTACTCGATAAAATCGTCAAGAACGAAGGACCCCTGGGCAAAGTGCTCTCACAAGGTTCGGAAAGGGCAGCAAAAATCTGGGGTAACGGAGCGGACGAATGCCTGATCACCGTCAAAGGAGCTGAACTACCCGCGCATATGCCACAAGCCAAGCGCTCGTTGGGTTTGATCTACGCAGTAAATCCATTCGGTGCCGATCACCAATCCAGTGAACACGATCCATACTATGAAGAGGGCATGAGCGATTTCAATCTCGACCGCTTGAAATTAATGGGTCTTGGCAGTCCACAACCCCTTTACAGCTTGTCGGAGGAAAAGGTCCGTTTTGCATATGAAACTGAACTGTTCTACTCGATGCTGGACTCCGCAGAATTGTGCCAGTTTGTTTTTGGCCCGACCTGGACGCTCTACGGCCCGAAGGAGACCGTCGAAATGATGCAGGCAGTCACCGGTTGGGACATCACCTTGGAGGAACTGCTAACAGTAGGTCAGCGCCGCCTGAACCTATTCCGCATCTTCAATGCTCGTGAAGGTTTTGGGCGGAAGGATGACAAGCTGCCCAAGAAACTCTTCAAGACGCTGCAGGGCAGCGGCCCAACAGCGGGAACGGCACTGACTCACGAGGAAATCGACACTGCCATTGACCAATATTACAAGATGGCCGGCTGGACGTCCGACGGTATTCCGACCCGTGAGACAGTGGAAGCACTCGATCTAGCTTGGGCTTTATAAATTAACCAACATTTGTGGAGAATGTACCATGGAGTATAAACTGTTGATTGACGGTCAGTGGGTGGGAGACGGGCCTACGTTGGAAGTTAAGAATAAATACAACGGTGAAACAGTTGGTGTCCTACCTCTTGCACGCCGTGAGGACCTCGATCAGGCTATCGCTGCAGCAGTGCGTGCCAGGGAAGTAATGGCCGAAATGCCCGCTCACAAACGCAGTGCAATCCTCCTGCGCACAGCTGCGCTTATCCGTGTGCGCGCGGACGACCTGGCAAAAACGATCGCCGCCGAGTCCGGTAAGGCACTCAAGTTTGCGCGAACGGAAGTCGATCGGGCCCAAAGCACTTTCACAATCGCATCGGAAGAAGCAAAGCGGTTGCACGGCGAGACCATTCCACTGGATGCAGTACCCGCCGGGGAAGGGTATTTCGGGTTTTGGACCCGTCGCCCGGTGGGTGTGATCGCGGCGATCAGCCCGTTCAACTTCCCCCTCAACCTGGTCGCGCATAAAGTGGCCCCGGCCTTGGCCGCTGGCAATACGCTCGTACTCAAGCCAGCTACCACCACACCCCTGGCTGCGGTGAAATTATGCGAGATCTTGCAAGAAGCGGGACTTCCCCCGGGTGCCATCAACCTGGTCGTGGGTTCAGGCAGCACCGTAGGTGAATGGCTTGTTACCGATCCACGGGTTGATAAGATAACTTTCACCGGCAGCCCCGATGTTGGGCGGCATATTCTATCTGTGGCGGGCATCAAAAAGGTTACTCTTGAATTAGGCAATACTTCTCCCGTAGTCATTGCCCCGGATGCCGATCTGGATTTTGTCGCCAAACGCTGCGCTGTAGGTGCTTTTTACAATTCAGGGCAGGTATGTATTTCCGTTCAGCGAATTTACAGCCAGAAACAGGTCTATGAACCGTTCTCTGAAAAATTTATTCAAGCCACCAATGCGATGATAGTGGGCGATCCGCTCGATGAACGCGTGGATGTAGGCCCGATGATCGATTCGAAGGAGGTAGATCGCATTGAAAGCTGGGTTAAAGAAGCTCAAGCATCCGGTGCGAAGGTGTTGACAGGCGGCAAAAGGAATGGTGCGGTCTACTATCCAACGGTGCTGGCGGATGTTACCGCGGAAATGAAGGTTATAAACGAAGAGGTGTTCGCCCCGGTCGCATCGGTAATATCGTGTGATGATTTCGATGAATCTCTGCGCCAAGCCAATGACACCAAGTTCGGTCTGCAGGTCGGTGTGTTCACTAAAGATATCGACCGCGTTCTGAAAGCTGTGAGACGGCTCAACTTTGGCGGCGTCATCATCAATGATACGCCGGCATTCCGGGCCGACCATATGCCTTATGGAGGTAATCGTCAGAGCGGCCTGGGACGTGAGGGAGTACGCTTTGCGATGGAAGATATGACCAATATTCAGATGGTTGCTATTCGAAATGGGTCTTAATTCACCATCGAAGGCTAAACTTCATAAATGATTTACTTTGGAATATTAATAAAAGGGAAATTAGCAATAGATTGGCAGTTAGGCCCACCAATACCCGCCAAAACACCATAGAATCACTCTGTCTTCCATGCAGATTTCCCTGAAGGCAGGCAGGGCTCATCCCAATATAATAAGAGACGCCTCCTCTTTTTTGGAAGAAAGGAATTTAATGGCTGCTCAAGTTTATGAAGAAAATCTATCTCATATGTCACCTGTTTGGGGGCGCATTTTCAATTTCGTAGCCGAGCGAGCCGAAGGTTCATATATTTACACCACGGATGGCAGGAAGCTGCTCGATTTTACCTGCGGTATCGGAGTTACAAACACCGGTCACTGCCACCCGAAAGTTGTGGAGGCTATCCGAGAGCAGGCAGGTTTATTCCTGCATGCACAAGCCAATATTGTCATCCATCAGCCGATGCTACGATTGATAGAACAATTGCGTGCGATCGTCCCGCCTACGATCGATGGCTTCTTCTTTTCAAACTCGGGCGCGGAGGCAATTGAAGGTGCAGTCAAATTGGCGCGGGCCGCTTCAGGAAAGCAAAACATTATCGTTTTTTCCGGATCGTTCCACGGTCGTACGGCAGGGACGATGGCGCTCACGACTTCGAAAACCATTTATCGTGCGGGCTTTGGACCTCTGCCCTCCGGTGTATTCGTCGCCCCGTTCCCGTATGCGTTTCGTCTCGGCATGTCCGAGGAGCAAGCATCTGCATATGCGCTGGAACAGCTTGAAGACCTGCTTGCCTCGCAGACAGCACCGAAAGAGACTGCTGCGATCTTGATCGAATCAGTCATTGGCGAAGGGGGTTATATTGTGCCACCTACTTCCTTCATGAAAGGTCTGCGCCAGATTGCCGATAAACACGGCATCTTATTGATCTTCGATGAAGTACAATCCGGCTTTGGGCGAACAGGCAAGTGGTTT
>JBGQIO010000045.1:0-20167 GCA_041498515.1 Anaerolineae bacterium | reverse complement strand
TTGTAAGCATTGTTACGCCGAACGTATGGCAAAACGCCTACAAGCAATGGGGCAAGCGAATTACGTTAATGGCTTTAAACTCACCATGCACGAAAACGCACTTGAGAAGCCGCTTGAATGGAAAAAGCCGCAGGTCATTTTTGTCAATTCCATGAGCGATCTGTTCCACAAGGATGTGCCTATCGAATTCATCCTTGAAATCTTCGACGTGATGCGCCGCGCTCATTGGCATACTTTTCAGGTGCTCACCAAACGCGCTGAACGGTTGGAAGAACTGAGTCCGAAAATTGAGTGGCCTGATAATGTATGGATGGGAGTCAGCGTTGAAAATCAGGACTACACTTTTCGCATTGACCATTTACGGGGAACCGGTGCAAAAACCAGATTCTTGTCCCTTGAGCCATTGCTTGGCCCGCTGCATAAATTAAATCTAAAAGGTATCAATTGGGCCATTGTGGGCGGAGAGTCTGGGCCGGGTGCAAGACCACTTGATCCGGTTTGGGTGACGGATATACGTGATCAATGCCTGCGGGCAAAAGTACCGTTCTTTTTCAAGCAATGGGGCGGGGTACAGAAGAAAAAAGCTGGCAGGGTTTTGGAAGGCCGGACGTGGGATGAAATGCCCATGAATTTGATAAAGGCATAAGAATCTGAATACAAAGATTTAAAATCGAATGGCGCATCCGTTAGTAGATGCGCCGTTACGAGTTAAGGGTATCATTGGCAGAATGGTCAATAAGTTCCCCATTCCCCAATTATCGATATAAAGTCTATGAATTGTTCCATTGTCATCCGAGCTTACAATGAAGCCGAGCATTTGCCGCGGCTGCTGGAGGGCATAAGCCACCAAACCATCAAAGAGGTGGAAGTGATCCTGGTTGACTCGGGATCCACGGATGCCACCGCCTCCATCGCCGAGTCGTTCGGTGCGAACGTGGTGAGGATCGCAGCAGACGAGTTCACGTTTGGCAGGTCACTTAACTACGGGATCAAGACAGCCAAGCATGAGTTGGTAGTTATCGCCAGCGCGCACGTCTATCCTGTCTATCCCGATTGGCTGGAATGTCTCCTGCTTCCATTTAACGATAACAAGACCGCCCTCGTTTACGGCAAACAGCGCGGTACAAGCACAAGTAAATTCTCAGAGCTTCAAATCTTCCAACAATGGTTCCCGGATGCGGATGCACCACACCAGCCCAGTCCGTTTTGCAACAATGCCAACGCCGCCATCCGGCGCAGCCTGTGGGAATTGCATCCCTATGACGAGACACTGACCGGCCTCGAAGACGTGGCCTGGGCCAAGTGGGCGCAGTCCCTGGGCTCGGATATCACGTACGCTCCAAAGGCCGTGGTTATCCATGCTCACAATGAAACGCTGCGCGGTGTGCTCAACCGGTACGAACGCGAGGGCATGGCCTTCAAACAGATCTTCCCCGAGTCGCATTTCAATGTATATGATTTCGTGCGCTTAACGACGACAAATATTCTGAGCGACTTGTGGCACGCAAAACGCGAGCGAGTATTGCTACGGAACCTGGCTTCGATCTTTTGGTTCCGGACCATGCAGTTCTGGGGGACATATCAGGGTTACCGCTTATCGGGCCCGCTGAGCGCGCACCTGAGGCAGACTTTCTATTATCCTCGAGGCGCGACCGCAAACATTTTAAGCGAAGGGAAGGAGAGAGAGGTTCAGCCGATACGATATAAGTAGAAGCGATGGGAATATTGTAGATTGGAGATTGGGAATTAGGTAATCAGGTAATTGGGTTAATGGAAAATTGATTTTAAAGGATAAAATACAATCAATAAAAGGAACCTTGAGAGTAAATCATGAACTTCACTGATTACCAACAAAAAGCAAAGCTCACCGCAAAATATCCCGCCATCGGACATGGAGTTATCTATCCGACCCTGGGACTCGCCAACGAAGCAGGCGAAGTAGCGGGCAAGATCAAGAAGATCTTCCGCGATAAAGAAGGCGTGATCGGCGAGGCCGAGCGTGAGGCCCTCAAAGCCGAACTCGGTGATGTGCTGTGGTATCTGGCGCAAGTATCCACCGAACTTGACCTATCCCTGGATGATATTGCCGAATACAACATTGCAAAACTGCTCGACCGTCAGGTACGCGGTAAAATCAAAGGCGACGGCGATAACCGTTAATATTATATATATAATGAAGAGAATAAAGCTGTGAGTGAAGATTTGTACGCATCAATTCTCTACAATCCACCTTTCAACTTATCTACTTCACAAAACTCTAATCTTTTTCCTACACAGACTTCCCTTTATTTTTGGTAGAATCAATAACGACCCAAACTATCTCAATTGGGTCCAGGAGTAATAAACACTATGGCTGGCATGGAACGTTTTACCCAGCGAGCGAGAAGGGTTCTTAGTTTAGCCCATCAGGAGGCCGAACGCGGCCACCAAAATAGTATTGGTACCGAACATTTGCTTCTCGGTCTTATGGAAGAAGAGGGCGGTGTAGCAGGCAGGGTACTGCGCGAACTGGGTCTCGAATCAGGCCGCGTACACGAGATCATCGAACGTGTCAGCGTGGAGAGTCATCACGAAGACAATAAGATCGAACTCGCTCCCGATACACAACAAGTCCTTGAATATGCAGTGGACGAGGCGCGCCGACTCGGTCATCATTACATCGGTACCGAACATATTTTGCTCGGACTCGTGCGCGTGGATGGCACGGCCATGGAAGTGCTGCGCCGGCTTGGTGTGACGGCCGATCAGATCCGCCGCCAGACGCGCCGTGTGTTAAATGAGACCGCCTCCTCCCCTGCTCCCGCCGGCGGTACGCCAGGATCCACAAAGACTCCAACCAACGCGACAAAGACTCCGCTCGTTGATCAACTCGCCACTGACCTGACGACCATGGCGGAGGAAAAGAAACTCGATCCGGTCATCGGCCGACAAATGGAAATCGAACGCGTCATTCAAATATTGGCGCGGCGCACGAAGAACAATCCCGCCCTCATCGGCGAACCGGGCGTCGGCAAGACTGCCATCGTCGAAGGGCTCGCCCAGCGCATCGTCGAAGGCGATGTCCCCGCGCCGCTGATGAACAAGCGCGTGCTGCAGCTCGACGTGGGTTCGCTGGTGGCGGGGACTATGTATCGAGGTCAATTCGAAGAACGACTCAAACGCGTTATCGATGAGCTGAAGCAATCGGGCGCGATCCTCTTTATCGATGAAGTGCACATGCTGGTCGGCGCAGGAGCCGCAGGCTCGTCGGTGGACGCCGCCAATATTCTCAAGCCCGCCTTATCCCGAGGCGAACTCCAAGTCATCGGTGCCACCACGCTGGACGAATATCGAAAGCACATTGAATCGGATGCGGCACTCGAACGCCGCTTCCAACCCGTGCAAGTGGATGAACCGTCGGAGGAAGAGACGATCGAGATCCTCAAAGGCGTCCGTTCGGCGTATGAAGAGCATCATCACCTGGTGATCTCGGACGCAGCCCTCGAAGCCGCGGCCCACCTTTCATCCCGATATGTCACCGAGCGCTTCCTCCCCGATAAGGCCATCGACCTGATCGATGAATCCTCCTCACGCGTGCGCATGTACAAGAGTCCCGCTGCCAAACAGGCCAAGGATCTATTCGGTCAACTGCGCACCGCGCGCCAGAACCGTTCACTCGCCCAGGAAGAAGGCAATCCCGATGACATCAAGGAATGGGAAGACCGCGAAACGGACCTGGGCGAGCAGATCGAACGCCTACGCTCCGGTTGGGACAGGGCCAGCAGCCCGGTCGTATCGGCGGAGGATATCGCCGAGGTGGTCTCCATGTGGACGGGCGTGCCGCTCATGCAGCTGGCAGAAGCAGAATCCCAGCGCCTGCTCAAGATGGAAGACGAACTGCGCAAGTCCATCATCGGACAGGAAGACGCCATCATCGCGATCTCCCGTGCAGTGCGCCGCGCCCGCGCCGGCCTGAAGGATCCCAAACGCCCGATCGGCTCGTTCATCTTCCTCGGTCCCACCGGTGTGGGCAAGACGGAACTTACCAAGACCCTGGCCAAATTCATGTTCGGCAGTGAAGATGCGGCCATTCAACTCGATATGTCTGAGTTCATGGAACGCCACACGGCTGCACGTTTGGTCGGTGCGCCTCCCGGTTATATCGGTTATGAGGATGCCGGCCAGCTCACGGAGGCTTTGCGCCGCCGTCCCTATTCCATTATTGTCTTCGATGAGGTCGAGAAGGCGCATCCCGAAGTGCACAATATGCTCCTGCAGATCATGGAAGAAGGCCATCTCTCGGATGCTAAAGGCCATAAAGTGGACTTCCGCAATGCGATCATCGTCATGACGTCGAACATCGGCGCGGACATGATCAAGAACCAGACTCTCGGCTTCCAGTTGAAACGCGACGAAGCGGCGGAAGAGAAATTCTCCTATGAAGAAATGCGCAAGAGACTGAACGACTCTCTCAAACGCGCTTTCCGGCCGGAATTCATCAACCGTCTCGACAGCATCGTTATTTTCCGCTCGCTGAACAAGGAAGATATCGAGAAGATCGTTTCACTCGAGCTGGACAAGGTGGCGGAGCGCCTGAAAGACCATAAACTCACACTGACCGCCACACAGGCGGCACTCGCCAGCATAGCCGAGGAAGGCTATGATGCCGAATTCGGCGCGCGACCCTTACGCCGCGTGATCCAGCAGAAAGTTGAAGACGTGCTCTCCGACCGTGTGCTTGCCGGTGAATTTAATGACGGCGACGCGGTGCTGGTGGACGTAGATGTTGACGGCGTGATCACGCTGATACGAGCGGAGGAGAAGACCCCCGACCCGGTGATCTAAGCAAAGCGGTATAAAACAGTCGGGGCGGCCGTTTGGCTGCCCCGATTGTTTTTGTAATCCTTTCTTAATGAATATTTCATCCCTACAGGTAGTCTAACCCAGCGAACAGACCCGATATTTTAGAAAAAAGGAGAGTTTTTATGGACAAGGATCTTCAAACCGCAACACTGGCCGGAGGATGCTTCTGGTGTCTCGAAGCTGTTTTTGATGAAGTGAAGGGTGTTGAGTCGGTCGAGTCCGGCTATTCCGGAGGAAAGGTCGTTAACCCCAGCTACCGCGACGTCTGCACGGGCACGACCGGACATGCAGAAGCGGTCCAGATAAAATTTGACCCGCAGGTCGTTACCTACAAGAATATCCTGAACGTATTCTTTGGGATCCATGACCCGACCACGCTAAACCGCCAGGGAGCGGATGCGGGCACACAGTATCGCTCGGCCATCTTCTATCACGATGACGAACAGAAGGCTACGGCAGAACAGCTCATTAATGAGCTGAACGACCAGCACATTTGGGGCAAACCCATCGTCACCGAAGTGACGAAGCTTGATCGGTTCTATATGGCGGAGGATTATCACCAGGAATACTTCGCCAACAATCCTTATCAACCTTATTGTATGGCTGTGGTTGCGCCCAAGGTATCCAAGTTCCGCAAGCATTTCCTGGAGATGTTGAAAAAGCCGCAGCCGGCCTAGGAAAAAACGAGAGCGCAGAGACCATCTCTGCGCTCTTCATTATCATAAGTAATTAGGTCTCATATCTTAAACTTATCACCTAACAAGCGTTGGTGTGTTTCCATCATACAACGGTTCATGACAACCTTTAATCCGGCCGATTCGGCGTTTCTGGCAGCTTCTTCGTTAATGATCCCCTTCTGCATCCAGACGATCTTCGCACCCACCTTAATAGCCTGTTCAACCACGGGCGGCACATCCTCTGGCTTTCGGAAAACTTGCACGACCTCTATCTTTTGTGGGATGGATGCCAGATCGGGATAAGTCTTTTGTCCCAGGATTTCGGAGGCGGTGGGGTTTACCGGGATCATCTGATAGCCGTGTTCCTTCAAGTAGTTGAATATCCAGTAACTTGGTTTTTCCTCACTGGAAGAGACCCCCACGCTTGCTACTGTCCTTATCGTTTTTAATATCTGCCTCAGTTCGTTATCATCGTTTATCGTCATATTCTCCTCAACCTAACGCGGCAATTGGATTGGTAGCGTCACCTGAAAACAAGTCTTGCCCGGCTCGGAAGTAAGACGGATCTGGCCGTAATGGTTATTGATAATGGTGTAGGCAATATGCAGTCCCAGGCCGGTCCCCATGCCAGGTGGTTTGGTCGTAAAAAATGGTTCAAAGATCCTTTGCTGGATCTCAACTGGTATTCCGGGACCATTATCTTGGATTTCCACCACGACATTTTGACCTTTAAGATAGGTGCGTACTAGAAGCTCACCTTTCCCCTGCATCGCATCGATGGCGTTATCGATGATATTGGTCCAAACCTGATTGAGTTCGCTACCGTAAGATTCGATATGAGGCAAGCCGGCGGTGTAGTCACGCGTGACCTTAACCCCTTCCTTCAATTTGTGTCGCAAGATTACCAGGGTGTTTTCGAGGCCTTCATGGATATCCACTTCCTGAATGGGCGCTTGATCCAAATAAGAATAGGCCTTCACGGACTTGACGATCTCCGAGATCCGTTCCGCTCCCAAACTTACTTCGTTAAGCAAGTCATAAACTGAACAACCTGCTGCAAGCCATTTAAGAACAACAGTTAGATCTTGAGCTTCGAAAGTACTTTCCAGCTTTGTCAGCGAATCGACATTCCAATCGAAGGAAACAAGTGTGGGCGCAAGTTCCCAGGCCAGCGGAACGTCGCGCCTTTCCAGCCAGGCTTGTATTTCGCTTTCGCGATCGCTCTGTGTCAAGGGGTCCAGGTTGGAAGCCAGAAAACGATGCGTTTCAATTTCCGACCTCAGATCCTTTATAGCCTGCCCTTGCCCATCGGTGAGACCCAGGCCTTCGATTTCGGCGGTTAATTGGCTCCAATCCATTAGAGCGGAGCGAAATTGGTCCGCACTTCTACGTACGGCGGCGGCGGGATTGTTCAACTCATGCGCAAGCCCTGCAGCCAACGTCCCCAGCGCAGCCATCTTTTCGTTTTGTCTCAATAAGCCCTCGTTCTGCCGGAGGCGCTTGCTGACCGTATGCAGGATCGCCATTGCAGCCGAAGAGCTTTGAGAAAGCATTTGTTGAAAAGTTTCACCGCGGATTTTCAATAACCGGCTGTCCCGAACAGCGCGCACGGTCGCCATACGCGTAGACTGGTCCAAAAGCGCCATCTCTCCCACGATTTCACCGGGTTCGCGCACTGCAATTACGATGTCCTGGATATCCGACTTCTTAACGACTTCAAATTCACCGTCGACGATGATATAAGCCGAATCGCCGGGTTTGCCTTCTTCCATTAAATTTTCTCCGGCCTGCAAAGTAATCGGTTCAACCTGGGACGACAGCCAATCGAGATCGGATTCAGAGATATTTGAAAACAACTGCAGGCGGCGGAGAAACTCTTTGGTCATAAGGTCTTGAGATATGACTCTATTGCCGCAATGGCGATGCCGCCTTCACCGGTCGCGGTAGCCACGCGGTGATTCGTGCCGAGACGGACATCACCAGCAGCGAAGATGCCAGGCACGCTTGTCTCCAGCATGAACGGATCACGATCGAGCGGCCATTCCTTTGGAAGTTTTCCTTCCTTGATCAGGTCCCGACCGGTAAGAATAAATCCTTTGTTATCGAGCATCACCAGGTCTTTCACAAGTTCGCTTTCCGGCAGTGCGCCCATAAAGACGAATATTGCCGAGCCAGGCAGGGTGGTCTTTTCATTCGTCCTGCGATTGTTGATCACGATCCCTTCAAGCTTGCCCGGTTTACCCTTTATTTCCACTATCTCGGTGTTGAAGAGTCGTTCGATCTTCGGGTTGGCGGCTTCCGCATCCAGGAGGTATTTGGAAGTACCCTCCTGTATATCACGACGGATCAGCATCGTCACTTTACATGCAAAGCGGCTGAGGAACAAGGCTCCCTGTCCCGCAGAATTCGCGCCCCCAATCACGAAAACCGGTTGGTCTTTATAATAGGCTGCCTCCGTGTAAGCGGCCCCGTAATATACTCCTGTTCCTGTAAATTTCTCGATGTCAGGGACCTCCAATGTCCGGAAAGCCGCCCCGCTGGCGATGAGCACCGCCTTGCTGATTATTTCCGATCCATCGGATAACGTGATCACGCGAGTGTTATCCTGCACGCGCACTTTGGTCGCAAATTGCGTTGAAATGATCTCCGCGCCGAAACGCTTCGATTGCGTTACCGCGCGCCGGGTGAGATCCATACCTGATAAACCGGACGGAAAACCGAGATAGTTTTCTATCTTGGGGCTGTTACCGGCTTGCCCGCCTGGCACTCGTTTTTCTATGACCAGGCATCGCAACCCGTTCGACGCACCGTAGACCGAGGCCGATAATCCCGCAGGGCCGGCCCCAATGATGACAACGTCATAGAATGGGAGCGACGCCTGTGTTTGTATCCCTGCTTTTTCGGCCAATTCCCTGATCTCTGGTTCGACCAGCACCTTGCCATCCGGAAAGAAGATCACAGGCAGCTTAAGTATCCCTTTGGATTGTTCTTCCACCATGGCCCTGACCTTGGGATCGCCCTCCACATCCAGCCATTCATAAGCGATCTGGTGCCTGGACAGGAAGTCCTTTACTTCGTGTGATCTGGGGGACCAGAGCGTGCCGGCAACTCGGATACCTTCGAAGGGCAGTCGTATATTTGCCCTCCAATCATCAAGCAGGTCGACCAGGATGGGATACAAATTGTCCTCTGGAGGATCCCAGGGTTTCATCAGGTAATAATCCAATTGCAGTTTGTTGATGGAATTAATCGCCACCTCCGTATCGGCATAGGCGGTGAGCAGAACCCTTTTTGCCTCGGGGAATATCTCGCGTCCCTTTTCGAGAAATTGAATCCCGGTCATTTGCGGCATGCGCTGGTCGATCAGGAATAGTGCAACAATCTCATTCCTTTGCAGCACTTGTTTGAGAAAATCGATCGCGGTTGCTCCCGAATTCGCTTTTACGATGCGATAATCACTGCCAAACTTTGAACGTAAATCCCGCTCGACTGCATTCAATACGACCGGGTCATCGTCTACGACCAAAAGAATGGGATTTGCCATGCCTGTAATACTCCTGCTATTAAAGCTTGGATGAAAAAAAAGCGAAACAAATTAATTAATAGGGGATCCTCTGATCATTTACCCGGCTTGGACCGTATTACAGTGACCGCCACCGGGCTGCTGATGCCCTTCAAGTTAAGAAGCCGGCTGATCATTCCACTCGTATCGAGCTCCGCCGACTTTGCTGCTGTGTCGCTGATGAGCACCTCTCCGGTGGAGGCCTGCGACGAAAGACGCGGAGCCAAATTTACGGCGCTTCCCAACACTGCAATTTCATTCACCCCATCTTTTGAGCCGACCACACCCACATAGGCCGGGCCGGTATGTACACTAACTCCCACAGGGAGCCAGGGACCGCTTGGGTCTTCATGACCAGTGGCTCGCAAGAGTTCCCGGGCGGCATGGATTGCGACTTTTGCATGGTCTGTCCCGGCGAAGCGCGGGACGAATAACGCGCTGACTTGGTCGCCCATTAAGCGATTCACCATGGCGTTATGTTCGATCAGGACATCGCTCGTCGTCTGGTAAAACCTTTTGATCAATTCCTGGAATTTAGATGTGCCTACTTTTTCGGCGAGGGGAGTTGAATCACGTACGTCCGCAAAGAGCAACGTCAGCTCTACCTCCGCCCCAGCTTCGCTTGACCGGGCAAAGTTTTCACATTTACTGCAAAGGCGTGGGCTAAAACTTGAGGGATGGCTGCCCCAGGGTCTGAGGAGCAAACCGGTAAAGCCAGCCATCGGAATATAACACTCAAAACAACGAGGGTCACCGGGTATTAATTTATAAACCCTTCGATAGGCTTCATAATATCGTTCATACTTTTCTGGATAAGTGCCTCGCGTTTCACCCGTTAAATACCAGTACCAAAGATCGTCATTGGGTATTTCCTTCATAACTTTCCTTCTATCATGCAAAAATCTGGAAATTGTTCGATAATATTGATGAGTATAGCATAGCGATCCCATACTCATCAAAGGGTATAATTTTCCAATATCCAAATTAGAATTTACCATTTAGGCGAAGGCCAGCCCTTGATTAATCAACCTTTATCCCCTACATTTTACGTGCGCGACGTGCCTGTCTATGGTGACGCGATCCTGGCCCCCATGGATGGATACTCGGACTGGCCTTTCCGCTCCGTTTGCCGTAGCCTCGGCTCGGCGATGAGTTATACCGAGTTCGTCAAAGTGGAAAAGATCCTCAGCCGTTCCAAACAGCCCAACAAAAAGTTCCATTATGAGGAAGCTGAGCGGCCCGTTACGTTCCAAATCTATGGTGATGACCCCGATCTGATCGTGGAGGCCGCGCTGCGTGTGCAGGAGTGGGGTCCGGATATCATTGATATCAACATGGGCTGCCCGGCCAAAAGCGTGGCGGATCGCGGCGCCGGCGTGGGGATGATGCGCACGCCTTTGAAGATCGCGCACACATTCAGGAAACTGACCGCCGCGCTAAGGATACCGGTCACGGGAAAGATACGTCTAGGCTGGGAGAAGTACCAGTCGTATAAACTCATCGCCCGAATCGTGGAAGAAAACGGCGGTTCCCTGATCGTCCTGCATGGGCGGACTAAAGAGCAAAGCTATAGCGGCGAGGCAAATTGGGATGCTATCGCAGAAGTGCGGTCTGCTGTGAAGATCCCTGTACTTGGAAGCGGGGATGTGAAGACCGTCGCCGATATCGAGCGCATGAAGACCTTTACCGGCTGCGATGGAGTCATGATCGGGCGCGCGGCCATCGCCAATCCATGGATATTTTCCAAGTTAGATCGAGACCAGGTCACCTCTGAGCAAGTGCATGAGATCGTCCGGACCCATCTCGAGCGGAACATCCAGTTTTACGGATTGGAAGATGGGCAGAGGCTCTTCCGCAAGCACGCCGTGCAATATTTATTGATGAGACGACTCTCCAGGGAAGATCGTAAGAAGATCCTACAGCGGACTCCGCCCAACGAGTTCCTTGACATGCTGGACCAGATATACGCTCCCGCGTTGTAATTCTCAAAAATAGAACAGAAATTCTGGTATACTGCCTGAGAAGTCAGGCATATGGGTCTGCCCCTCCGAGGTAATAAAAATGGCCAAAACTCACACCCGCTATGTTTGCCAGGAATGCGGACGCGTATCCGCGACGTATATGGGCAAATGCCCCCAATGCGGATCGTTCAACAGCATGGTCGAGGAAGTGGTCCATGACGAGCCCACTAGTAAAGGTCCCGGCGCAGTGCGCGGGCTGACCGGCCGTTCTCAACCACGACCGATCGGCGATGTGACCAGCGATGCCGAAGACCGCATCCCTCTTCCTATAGGCGAGTTCGCGCGCGTGCTGGGCGGCGGTATCGTCCCAGGCTCGATCGTTCTCGTGGGCGGCGACCCTGGCATCGGCAAGTCGACGTTGATGCTGCAGATGGCAATGGAAATGGCGGACAAAAAGCGCGTGCTGTATGTCTCGGGCGAAGAGTCAGAACGGCAGATCAAGATGCGGGGTACGCGCCTCGGCGATGGAAAAAAGGAATTCCCGAAAGGATTGCTGCTCGTTACCGAAACGAACCTTGAGGTCATCCTCAACCACGTCAACGAAGTCAAACCCGACCTGTTGATCATCGACTCGATCCAAACTGTCTATCTATCCGAGCTGGATTCTTACGCCGGCTCGGTCTCTCAGGTGCGTGAGTGCGCCTCGCAATTGCGCGAGCTCGCCAAGTCGAGCGGCATTTCGGTATTCATGATCGGCCACGTCACGAAAGAGGGAGCCATCGCGGGGCCGCGCGTCCTGGAGCACATCGTGGATACCGTGCTCTATCTCGAAGGCGACCGCTTTCAAGCCTACCGGCTCCTGCGCTCGGTGAAGAACCGCTTCGGGGCCACCGCTGAAGTGGGAGTGTTCGAAATGCGTGAACGCGGCCTGGTCGAAGTGACCAATCCCTCGGAGGCCTTTCTCGCAGAACGGATGATCAACGCGCCGGGTTCTGCGATCGCCGTAACGATGGAAGGCACGCGCCCCATCCTGGTCGAGATCCAGGGGTTGACTTCCCCCACGCAATTCGGAAACGCACGCCGCACGCCGAACGGCGTGGACTTCAACCGGCTGCTGCTTATTGCGGCCGTCCTTACGCGACGGATGGGACTCAAACTCGGCGAGCAGGATGTCTTTGTAAATGTAGTCGGCGGGATCCAGATCGATGAACCGGCCGCAGACCTGGCGATCGCCGCAGCCATTGCTTCTTCGTGGAAGGATATTTCCGTACGCGCTGATACGGTGCTGATCGGCGAGATCGGATTGGCAGGCGAACTGCGCATGCCTGGCCAGATGCAGACGCGTTTGCGGGAAGCTTCCAAACTCGGATTCCGGTCAGCGGTTGTGCCGAAGGCTATCAACAAGGGTGAGGGCTGGCCTAAAGGGATCGAGATCATCGAAGCGCGTTCCATCCAGCAAGCCTTGGACGCAGCTTTGATCAACGAGCCAAAGGAACTGCCCAGGGCTCGCAAGGTTGCATAAGTCTTTCCCACGTTCCCAGGACAAATGATCGATGGACCACGTTTGCTCCAGGAACCAGCGTTCCTGTTTACGACCTGCCGATCTTTCCCTTCCCCCAGCGAGGCGAAAATCATGGAAAATCGGAGTAAAACGTCATATTTCATCCATGACCTCTATCACTTGCCGTGTCCCGTCCTCCAACATAAAATCTCTATAACAGACAATTATTATCTATAATCCTTGGGAGAGGATGGACACCATGCAAATTACTCGTCAGGCCGATTATGCAGTACGTGCGGTTTTATACCTGGCCAATCTGGGAACGAATGAGCGCGCTGCCACCAGCATCGTAGCGGAGGATCAGCGCATCCCGCCTTCCTTCCTGGCCAAGATCATTTCACAGTTATCGATCGCTGGGCTGCTGCACACCTCGCGTGGGGCACGCGGTGGCGTTACCCTGGCTCGCGAACCGCAGGATATTTCCCTGCTCGAAGTCATCGAAGCCATTGACGGACCGATCCAACTGAATGAATGTGCTGGCGAGGATAAGGAGTGCACTTTCATTGACACCTGCCCGCTGCATCCCGTGTGGGCGGAGGCACAGAACGAACTGGTAACCCGCCTGAAGAAGACAAATTTTGCACAACTGATGAAGCAGAGCAAGGTACTGGCTTAGGCTCATTCATCTGAAAGCACATACCTCTCGACTATAATAGTCGGGAGGTATTTTTTTTATTTTCAAAGGAGGAACACGATGTCCGGTCCTCGCTCCGTCCGCGCACCGCGCGGCACCCAACTCACCTGCAAATCATGGCTCATCGAAGCCCCCTATCGCATGATCCAAAACAATCTGGACCCGGAAGTGGCAGAACGTCCGCAGGACCTTGTGGTTTACGGCGGACGCGGCCAGGCCGCGCGTTCGTGGGAGGCGTTCGATGCCATTCTCGAATCGCTGAAGAATCTCGAAGAGGATGAAACACTGCTTGTCCAATCGGGAAAGCCGGTGGTCGTGTTCAAGACCCACAAAGACGCGCCCAAGGTCCTGATCGCCAATTCCAACCTCGTTCCGCATTGGGCCACATGGGAACACTTCGATGAGTTGGCAAAGAAGGGTCTTATCATGTATGGCCAGATGACCGCCGGTTCATGGATCTATATCGGTACCCAGGGTATCTTACAGGGCACTTATGAAACATTCGGTGCGCTGGCCAGGCTCAGGGGCTGGGGATCGCTCAAAAGTAAATTCGTGCTGACTGCCGGCCTCGGAGGTATGGGCGGCGCGCAGCCGCTCGCCATAACCATGAACGAGGGAGTGGGGCTTATCGTGGAAGTGGATAAGGATCGCGCCGAACGGCGCCGCGCCCTCGGTTATGTTGATACAGTTGTAGATGACCTGGAAGAGGCGATGACCCTGGTCGAGGAGAACAAGGCCGGAGGTCGTCCGATTTCCATCGGGTTGATCGGCAACGCGTCAGACGTCTACAATGAACTGGTCTTGCGCGGCGTGACGCCGGATGTGGTAACAGACCAGACTTCGGCGCATGAAGCATTGATGTATGTCCCCTCCGGGTTATCCGTGGCAGCGGCAGACGAGCTCCGCAAGTCAGATCCCGAACGATATAAAAAGATGGCGATGGCTTCGATGGCAAAACATGTGCAGGCCATGTTGGAATTCAAGCGGAAGGGAGCAGAGGTGTTCGACTACGGTAACAACCTCCGCCAGCAGGCTTACAACTACGGCGTGACAGATGCGTTTGAATTTCCCGGCTTCGTGCCCGCTTATATCCGTCCCTTATTCTGCGAAGGCAAAGGCCCGTTCCGCTGGGTGGCTCTTTCAGGCGACCCAGAAGATATTTATCGTACCGATGAAGCCATACTGGAATTGTTCCCCGCAGATGACCATCTTCGCCGCTGGCTGAAGATGGCGAAAGAGAAAGTACCCTTCCAGGGATTACCGGCGCGTATCTGCTGGCTCGGTTACGGCGAGCGCGCAAAAGCAGGCTTGAAGTTCAATGAGCTGGTCGCGAAGGGCATCGTCAAAGCGCCGATCGTGATCGGACGCGATCACCTGGATGCCGGCTCGGTCGCCAGCCCGAACCGCGAGACGGAGGCGATGAAAGATGGCTCGGATGCCATCTCCGATTGGGCCATCCTCAACGCGCTGATCAACGCGGTGGGCGGGGCGACCTGGGTTTCGTTCCATCACGGCGGAGGGGTGGGTATCGGTTACAGCCAGCATGCGGGTCAGGTGATCGTAGCTGACGGCACACCGGAAGCAGCCATAAGGTTGGAGCGGGTGCTGACCACCGACCCGGGAATGGGCGTGGTCCGCCACGCAGATGCAGGTTATGAAGAAGCCATAGCGGCCGCAAAGCGGCATGGCATCAAGATGCCAATGTTAAAGTAAATAAAGGATAAACCGAGATCAGACTACTAAATTTGGATAAGCCCGGCTGGCAATGTAGATCAATGCCGTCGTAACTAGGATGAGCACCAGGAAATCCAACCCCACACCATATACGCTGGAGCCGTTCGCAAGCATGAGTGCCCGTAGCGCGTCAACTTCGTAAGTGAGTGGGTTGATGCGCGATATCACCTGCAGCCAGGCTGGCATGATCGCAATCGGGTAGATGGCGTTGCTGGCAAAGAAGAGCGGCATGGTCATCACCTGACCGATGCCCATAAAGCGTTCACGCGTCTTGACTATGCAGGCAATGATCAAGGAGAAGGTGGAAAACAAAGCCGCGCCCAGCATGACGGCAATCAGCACGCCGATCAAAGATAGAGGATTCCAATCCACTTTGACGCCCAGGATAAGCGCCAGGATATAAATGATGACCGCCTGCGAGAGGGCACGGATGCCGGCAGAGATGGACTTCCCCAACACGAGTGCTCCGCGCGGCGTAGGACTGGCCAGGAACTTATGGACGATCCCGAGGTCTCGTTCCCAGATCACGGCGATCCCGTAAAAGATCGATATGAACAGGACGCTCTGCGCCAGGATACCCGGAGACATAAAATCGAGATAACTTACATTGCCGGTGGGAATGGCACGTATGCGGCTGAGGACTTGTCCAAAGATCAACAGCCATAACACAGGTTGTATGGCGCGCGTGAAAAGGTCGGTCGGTTCGTGCCGCAGCTTGCGGATCTCGAGTTCGGTGATAACCAGGGTCTTATTAAGGAACTGGCTGATGGCAACAAATATATTTTCGTGGTCAGCGTTGACCGGGTTAACCCAGGCGACGCGCGGTGCGTCTTGTTCTTGAGATTTCACGGAAACTACCTCCTACTTCAAGCTCGGCCCCTGCATAATGTGCAAAGACTTCATCCAGAGTCACCTCGTCCCTGCCAAGGGAAGCCTTCAATTCAGACGGCGTGCCGATCGCCGCTATCCGGCCTTCATGCATGATCGCTACCCGGCCGCAAAGGGTATCGGCTTCTTCCATATAATGAGTGGTCAGGATGATCGTCGTTCCAAAATTGGATTTTAGCTGCCGGATATGCTCCCAAACCGAGCTGCGCGCCAATGGATCCAACCCGATTGTGGGCTCATCCAGGAACAGGATCGGCGGACGATGAAGCATGGACTGGGCGATCTCAAGGCGGCGGATCATCCCGCCCGAATAAGTGTTGACCAGTTTCCGGGAAGCATCTTCAAGCTGCATCAGCTTCAGGGATTGCCCGATCCGTTGTTCCCTTTCGATCCCATTGATGTCATACAATTTGGCGAACATCAACAGATTTTCGTAGCCCGTGAGTGCCCCGTCGGCGGAGAGCAGCTGGGGGACATAGCCGATCCTGCGCCGAACACTGCGGGCTTGATGGACGATATCGAAGCCGGCGACAATGGCCGTCCCACTGGTGGGCGGCAAAAGAGTGGTTAGCATCTTCAAGGTGGTCGTCTTTCCTGCCCCATTCGGTCCAAGCAAACCAAAGATTTCCCCATCCTGCACAGAGATGCTGAGGTCGTCGACGGCGGTTAAAGTCCCAAACACACGAGTCAGTTGTTTCGTTTCCAGAATATTCATTTTATCTTCCGCCCTGTAAATTGAGCTCTTCTTCGCGCTCAAGCCTGAACAATTCTCTCAAGACCTGCATCGCTCGCGATATCGATTTTAGATCTTCCTCCGTCAGACCTGACATTTTTCCGGCGATGTATTTCTGGGTATGTCCATAGGCCTCATTAAGTTCGTCACGGCCTTGGGGAGTAAGAGAAAGGCAAACCCTGCGGCGGTCCTGGCTGTGGCCGGTACGGGTTATCAGGTTGCGGGTCACCAGGCCGTCTATCAACTTGGACATGGAGGGCAGGGTCAGCCCGATATGTGCTGACAGATCAGATAGCGAGGCGCCCGCATTGCGATTGATATAAGCCATTGCCCGGAATTGGGGAACGCTGATATCTGCCGCCCGGCGTTCACGCAGCTTGGCCCGCATGGTGCGCATGACCAGTGGAACGACTTCCATTACCTGCTGCGCGGTGTTTTGAGTAACTTTTGTCATTTTATTTCACTTTCTAATAGTTTCAATATCTAATTATACACCCCGTCTACGACCTGTCAAGGGAACCAGCTTGAAACCCAAATGACCTCTTGCTTTTCAATCACTGAGGCGATACCATACATAGCAATCAAAGGAGAGTGTTATGCGTACTATTAAAATTCTGGCATTGATAGGCCTGGTCAGCTTGATATTAGCCTGCAATCTTCAGACAGCTGCACCGACAACCCAGCCAGTTTCACCGAGCGCAACCAGCGCAAGTAACGCTCCATCAGCTTCACCCACTTCGTTGCCAACCTTCACGGCAGTCCCAACCATTGCCCCAACGGCCACCATTGTGCCTACGCCGAGCGTTCCTCAGGTTACGCCGCTCTCCGCGGGAGTTAACTGCCGTTCCGGCCCGGACGTCAGTTATCCCCCCGTAAGTTCCATAGGTCTCGGACAGGTCGCTCAGATCGCAGGTCGAAACGATGACTCGAGTTGGTGGTATGTTCGCGATCCGTTCAGCCCCGGCAGCTTTTGCTGGGTATCGGCGAGTGTTGTAACAACGGCCGGTAACCTGGCCGGTATACCAATCGAAGCGCCCCCGGCGGCCATCGTGACCAAGGTCACTGCCAACGCAGACGTGGGTTCGCCTGTATTCTGCGGCGGGCCTAATACGATAATGTTCAGTGGGCAGATCACAACCAACGGCCCCACGAAAGTTCAATTCGAATGGGAGATCACCGGGGACAAACACAACACCACTGCCCTGCAAACGATCAATTTCAAGAACGCCGGGACGAAGGACGCTCCCGACCCTGGCGCCTACAGCGCCGACTGTGGGAATTACACCATCACTCTGCATGTGCTGAGCCCCAACGACATATCGGGGTCGAAGAATTTTAAAGTAAAGCCTTGATAATTCGCATTTTAAAGGCAGGAGCGGACGATCTGTCCGCTCTTTTTGTTTGATTGGATTTAAAGGATTTGCCACACCGCTTTTCAGTTGGGTGCCCATGCACATCGATTACAATTTCCCGAAAGAGGCCCCGAACATTAAGTGGAAAAAAATATCTCTGGCAAATTTTGGTCGTTCTCCTTCTATCTCCTGTTCTTCGCCGGGGCGGTGGCGATATACAATTATTTCGCTCTATATTTCCAACAGCAGGGTATCCCGGGCAGCCAGATCGGTGTACTGATGGGCACCTCCTCCCTGGTCGGGCTTATTGCGGGTCCGCTGTGGAGCGGACTGGCCGACGCAAGTCACCGCCACCGCCTGGTTTTATCCATCGCGATCATAGGGAATGCAACGGCCATTTTCTTCTTCCCGGTCTTTCACAGCTTCCTGCCTTTCCTGTTCATCATGGTCATTCAAGCCCTCTTTGGCGGGCCGATCATTTCCATGGCGGATAATGCCACCATGGCCATGTTGGGAAACGAAAAAGAGAAGTATGGCCGCATAAGGGTCGGCGGGACGATTGGCTGGGGAGTGGCTGCACCCATCGTTGGGGCGGTCGTGGCGCGCTTTGGGCTGCATTGGAATTTTTCGATCTATGCCGGCCTCCTTTTGTTCGCGCTGATCGCTGCGCAGCAGCTGCGTTTCGGCCAGCGGATCCTCCGGGCTTCTTTTTTTGGAGGCATACGAGAACTCCTGACGGATCGCAAATGGATCGTCTTTCTGACGATCGTATTCGTCGCCGGCAGCGGCAGCGCGGTCATCACCAACTATCTTTTTATCTATCTTCAAAAAATAGGGACGAGCCCTGCCTGGATGGGTTGGGCATTGACCATCTCGACCTTGGCGGAATTTCCCGCCCTGTTGGTTGCCCATCGGTTAATGAAGAAGCTTGGCGCGAATGGATTGTTAACCCTCGGCCTGGCTGCCACGGCGCTGCGCTGCGGTCTGTATGGCGTGATCGGTATTCCGTGGCTGGCGCTGACTATTCAACTCTTGCAGTTTTTTACCTTCCCAATCCTGATAGTAGCTGGCGTTTCTTATGCAGATGAAAACGCTCCGGCTGGCATGGGTGCCACAGCACAGAGTATTTTCAGCAGCTCTTTTAGCGGATTCGGATACGTTGCAGGCGGTTTGCTGGGCGGGGTCTTAATTCAATACATCGGCGTTCAGCAGATGTTCTTCGTATTTGGCATAATGATCCTGCTTGCCACCCTGATCTTCAGCCTGGCCCAACGACGTCAGCCTATCAGCCAGCCGGCTTGAACTCGGCAAAGGATTCCGATACATGACTCACCTCAGATCTCATAATTCCTCGGAAAAAATAGAATGGGGTCGGCGTAAATCGCCGACCCCATTCTATTTTTTCCGATTTTCTCCCCTCTCCCTTTGGGAGAGGGGTCGCGGGTGAGGGCATGAGGGAATCCAAAAAATACCCATGATTAAATTCGGGGTAATTGTGATTCGAATACTTCATGCCAGCGCTGTGAGTTGATATACACATTCTTAATTTCCGTCACACTTTCTTACAGATTAATTAAGCATGAAGACTCATCATCAAGTCGCGGGCGGGACGCAGCACGAACACCGCCTGAGGCCGGACTTCAACACCCGGCATCAGATGCAATTCGAAGCGCTGGGCAACGGTAGCGATGATCAGGCTGGCTTCCAAGAGGCCAAAATGGTTGCCGATGCATTGGCGCGGCCCAGCCCCAAAAGGAATATACGCGAATTTATGCCGCCCTTCTGAATTCTCTGGAGAAAACCGGTCGGGGTCGAAGACCTCGGGTTGATCCCAGAAAACGGGGTGACGGTGCACAGTATAGATGCAGATGGCAAGGACCGTGTTAGGCCCAACGTAATAACCGCCGATCTCGTCTTCACCCAGGGCACGGCGTCCCAGCGTCCAGGCCGGCGGGAAAAGACGCAGGCTTTCATTTAACACCATGCGAGTGTAAGGCAGGCTGTCAAGATCTGCATAACGAGGCGGACGGCCGTTGAGCGCTTCTTTCACTTCGCCGCGCAGACGTTCCATCGCCGTGGGATTCTTTGAAAGCAGGTACCAGGTCCATGACAGGGCGCTGGCGGTCGTTTCATAGCCTGCCAGCATTAAGGTCAAAATTTGATGTCGCATTTGAAGGTCGTCCATGGCTGCACCGGTTTTAGCATCCCGTGTCAGGATCATGG
>JBGQIO010000044.1:0-20808 GCA_041498515.1 Anaerolineae bacterium | reverse complement strand
TTTTATATCCTCTTTTTGTTGGGTCCAGTTGCGGGTCTTGACGCTCCCGCTGTTGCCAAAGCCGTACAGGCCAACCCGCTTCAGCTGGTTCAATTTCTCATCATTGGTATTGCCAACGGCGCGATCCTTGCCATTATCGCTCTTGGATATACCATGGTATATGGCATTATTGAGTTGATCAATTTTGCGCATGGCGACGTGTATATGTTTGGGGTTTTCTCTTCGCTGACCGTATTATCCCTGACGGGTACTCTCGATACGAAAGACCCTGTCCATATTATCCTTGGATTATTGTTGGCGCTAATAGTTGCTGTCCTTTACTGCGGGCTGGTCAACGTGGCCATCGAGCGGCTTGCCTACCGACGGCTTCGCAACGCGCCGAGGCTGGCCCCGCTGATCTCTGCGATCGGTATGTCATTTATTTTGGAAAATTTGGGTTTGATCTGGGCTGCACAGTCCTGGCTCGTGCCTTCCTTCGGTACGACTGGCGGCGCCTCACAGAAGAACTTTCCCGACCTGCTTGGCCTCCTGATGAAGAGCACGGGTATCAACGGCGGAGATGTTAACGTATTGATTTCAACCGGGATACACCTTCGTCTCACGGTCAAAGACCTGCTTGTAATCGTCCTTGCTGCCGTGCTGATGATTGGTCTGCGCCTCTTTGTCCAACGTACCACGCTGGGCAAAGCGATGCGTGCCACCTCTCAGAACCGCGACGCGGCGAAAATGCTTGGAATTGATATAGATCGAGTCATCGCCGCAACCTTTCTCATTGGCGGCGGAATGGCCGGCGCGGCCGGCTTGATGTCAGGCCTTTATAACAACACAGCCTGGTGGTTCATGGGCTTCCGTGCTGGCTTGTTTGCCTTCACCTCGGCTGTGCTGGGTGGAATCGGCAACATTACAGGCGCCATGCTGGGCGGATTCCTGATCGGTCTGTTGGCCTCGTTCAGCGATGGATATCTGAACGCCGGCTGGACGGAAGCATGGGTCTTTGCCGTTTTGGTTTTGATCCTATTACTGCGCCCCTCTGGTTTGCTCGGTGAGCAAGTCGGGGAAAAGGCTTAAGAGGTGCATCTATGCAACCAAATATAAGAACCGGCATCACCTTCGGCATTATCGGCGGTTTGTTGACCTTTATTTTTGGGGGATGGTCAGTAGGCATTATAGGCGTCTTGATGGGCACCGGCCTCGGATTAACCCTCAGCAACCGGTTTGAGCGCACTGACCCCTCCAAGATAGCACGCCAGGCAGCCTTGCCTGCATCGGTATCCGGTGCAGTTCTTCTCGTTCTGAGTTTGCTGCAGAACTATGTTATTCAGAACGCGATCGGCAGCAACCCGGCTGATCTAAGCATCGTCATCCCGGCTAATTTGGTGGGCGTAATTGGCGGTATTCTTCTCGCGATCCTTACCACTGCGCTTCATGGCTTGCCTCCACCACAAGAACGGACAGCCAAATTGATCCTGCTGGGAGTGATCGTAGTCGCATTCCCATTTGCGGACCAATTCACAGGCCTGGGCTGGCTGGCGCAGGTGATTTTCGCCTTGATCTTCGTTATCCTTGGAATGGGGCTGAATATTGTAGTAGGCTATGCCGGTCTTCTTGATCTTGGCTATGCCGCGTTCTTTGCTATCGGTGCTTACACCACCGGCATCCTCTCCTCAACCGGTTCGGTGGCGTATATCAATGCACATATCATTCTCCCCTTCTGGCTGGTGATCCCGGTGGCTGCTGTAGTAGCCGCCGCGGCTGGTTTCCTTCTGGGTGCTCCGACAATTCCTTTGCGCGGCGACTATCTGGCGATCGTGACCTTGGGGTTCGGTGAGATCATCCTGGTGGTGGTTAAGAACTTAACCAAGATCACTATCAGTGAACCCCTGACTTGCTGGATCATCCCCGGAATACTAAAGTTATTCGGAGCGAACTCAGCACTCTCCTGTATTGTCTTCACCAATGAGCTTAATCTGACGGCAGGTGAAAAAGGCATTAATCCCATCAACCGCCCTATCCTGCCCTTCATCGGTGAATTTACCTCGCAGGATGTTAGGCCTTGGTACTTCCTGATCATCGCGATCATCCTGCTTTCCATTTTCCTGATCAACCGCCTGCATGGAAGCCGCCTCGGCCGTGCGTGGATGGCAATTCGCGAAGATCAACTGGCAGCGGCTCAGATGGGAATAGATCCGGTCCGCACGAAACTGCTGGCCTTCGCGATGGGTGCGACTTTTTCCGGCTTCGCAGGTGCCTTCTATGCTTCATACATCGCGGGCATTTTCCCCGAAGCCTTCGATTTCAGCACTTCAATTCTTATTCTCTGCACGGTCATCCTGGGCGGCATAGGCAATGTATACGGAGTGCTTGTCGGGGGTTTGGTGCTTTTGACCGCTGACCGTCTTTTCCTTCCCGCTCTCAAGGACTTTCTTGGCGGCTTGCTCAGCCATACTCTGTTGCCCGCCCTCTCGTTCAATCATACTTTGCAGTCTGCGGTGGCGCAAAACGCCAATCCGATTCTTTACCGCTACCTGTTGTTCGGATTAACTTTGGTGATCATGATGGCTGTGCGGCCGGAAGGCCTGGTGCCTAACGTGCAACGTGCCATGGAGCTCCACGCCGCAGAAGAAGGTCCCATTGAAGGCACCGAAGAGACAGGTGAAAACACCGCCGTGCCAGGATCCAAATCCAAGGCCAAGGCAAAGAAGTAGGAGATCAGCCGTGAACCTCTTCGAAGCAAAAAAAGTCACAAAAATGTTCGGCGGACTGACCGCCGTCAACAATGTGGATTTCGTAATTGAAACAGGAATGATCGCCGGCTTGATCGGACCAAACGGTGCTGGCAAAACCACCTTCTTCAACGGGATGACCGGGGTTTATCAAATCACCAGCGGCGAAATGACCTTTGACGGCCACGATATAACGAATCTCAAACCCTTCCAGATCACTAAGCTCGGCATTGCCCGTACATTCCAAAATATCCGCCTGTTCGCAAATATGACCGCCATTGAAAATGTTTTGGTTGGCGAACATGTGCGCTTGCGTTCAAATCTGCTTGGACAGATTCTTCACACTCCCGGGACAATGAAAGAAGAAGCCAATGCACACGCCAAAGCGCTGGACCTGCTGGATTTCGTCGGCCTCAATCGCTCGGATGCAAATGTGACCGCCAGGAATCTCCCCTATGGTCTCCAGCGTCGCCTCGAAATCGCCCGCGCACTTGGCACAGATCCAAAACTTCTTCTATTGGATGAGCCGACTGCCGGCATGAACCCGAATGAGACAATTGATTTGACGAATTTCATCCAGAAACTACGCAAGGAATTAAACCTGACCATCCTCCTGATCGAGCATCATATGCGCGTGGTCATGGGAATCTCAGACCGCGTCTCTGTGTTGGATTATGGAGAAAAAATCGCGGAAGGCAGTCCAGTGGAAGTCCAGAAAAATCAGCTGGTCATCGAAGCTTATCTGGGCAAAGGCACCAATACCAAGTAGAGGCAGGGATAATTATGCTTGAACTCAAAGAAGTCCATACTTACTATGGCAACATCCATGCTTTGAAAGGTATCTCGTTGAAAGTAGAGACGGGCGAAATCGTGTCTCTCATTGGCTCGAACGGTGCCGGCAAAAGCACCACGCTCCGTACCATTCAAGGCATCAATCGTCCCCGTTCCGGCACAATTTTATTCGAAGGCGAGGCTTTGGAAAAATTGCCCCCGCATGAAGTTGCAATGCGAGGCGTGGCCCAAAGCCCTGAAGGACGCATGATCTTCCCGCGTATGACCGTCATGGAAAATCTCGAAATGGGCGCTTATGCCCGAAAAGACAAGACGGGATTCGGCGACGACCTTGAACGCGTATTCAAATTATTCCCTCGCCTCAAGGAACGTGTCTCCCAAAAAGGTGGGACCCTCTCAGGCGGCGAACAGCAAATGCTGGCCATGGCACGCGCCCTGATGGCCCGTCCACGCATCCTTCTGCTTGACGAACCTTCGATGGGTCTTTCGCCCATTCTTGTGGAATTAATATTCGAGATCATTCAAACAATCAACAAGGAAGGCACTACCATCCTGCTGGTTGAACAGAATGCCCTCATGGCGCTTTCCATCGCGAACCGCGGCTATGTGATCCAGACCGGCGAAATTATATTGACTGACTCGGCAGTCAAACTTAAAGAGAATGAAATGGTACGTAAATCGTATTTGGGTATTGTATAACCTGGTTTGATCTTCTTAAAAGCGCAGAGGGTCGGTGTTGACCTCTGCGCTTTTGCTTACCTGCAAGGAGCCAAAATGCTCATCCTGACCGGAGACGACCTCCGTAATGCTTTGCCCATGAAAGAGACCATCGAAGCGATGAAACAGGCCTTCGCTTCCCTCTCGGATGGAAGGGCGCAAGTGCCATTGAGGACCCGTTTACCGATCCCCTCGCATGAGGGTCTGAGCCTTATCATGCCCGCTTATGTTAAAGCAAATAGCACCGAAGCTCTGGCAGTCAAAATCGTCTCACTCTTTCCTCACAATCCGAGCCTCGGCCTGGCTTTCATCCAGGCCGCCATTTTGGTGCTGGATGCGGAGACAGGTCGACCTGATGCTCTGATGGAAGGAAGTGCGCTTACGGCCATCCGTACCGGTGCAGCCGGTGGTGCAGCGATTGATTTGCTGGCCCGGCCTCAAAGCCGCGTCCTCGCCGTGTTCGGCGCAGGTGTTCAGGGACGCACCCAATTGGAAGCCGCCTGCACGGTCCGAAAAATCGAGACCGCCTTCATTTTTGACCCGGACCCCAATCGCGCCCGGGCATTCGCGGTTGAATTGGCTGGCCGTGGCCCCATCCCAAGAGATCTGCGTGTGGCACAAAATCCAACGGAGGCAGTAAGAGATGCTGATATCATTTGTACAGCCACCACGGCTGCAAACCCTGTCTTTGCAGACTCCGACCTGAAAGCTGGCACACACATCACCGGAATTGGCTCCTACACACCTGATATGCAGGAGGTCCCGGCCGAGACGGTGAAACGGGCCAGGGTCTTTGTGGATTCCCGTGCTGCCAGCTTGGCGGAGACAGGTGATCTGATCCTGCCCTTGCAGGCTGGTATGTTTGACGAATCTCACGTCTCAAACGAATTGGGTGAAATTGTTTTGGGACGAAAATCTGGCAGGGAATCGTCAGAAGAGATCACCTACTTTAAATCCGTCGGCGTGGCAGTCCAAGACGCTATGGCAGCCCAGCTGGCACTTGAAAATGCCGGAAGAATGAAGCTGGGCCTGGTTGTGGATTTCTAATGGAATTACCTAGGACGGCGGATATCGTCATTATCGGCGGTGGCGTGATGGGCGCCAGCGCTGCCTATCATCTTGCGGCCCGCGGCATGAAGAATATCCTCCTTCTCGAAAAAGAACAATTCTTCGGCCAAGGCGCAACAGGACGCTGCGCAGGCGGGGTCCGCTATCAATTTGCGACGGCGATCAATATCCGTCTTTCAATTGCCAGTCTGCCCATGCTCGAACGTTTTAAGGACGAAATCGGTGAGGAAATAAATTACCGTCGGTGCGGCTATTTATTTGTTTTGACCAATGAATTGGACTTGGCTGCATTTAAAGAAAATGTAAGGGTCCAACATCAACTTGGGATACAAACCGAATGGTTGACCCCGGACGACATCTGTAAACGTCTGCCGCTTATGAACTTCGAGGATGCGTTGTCGGGAACTTTCCATTCCAAAGATGGTCTCGTGGATCCGAACAGCGTTGTAATGGGATATATCAAAGCCGCTGCCAGATTGGGAGCCCGAACCTTTAACAACGTAGAGGTGACGGGTGTCCGCCTTCGTGGTGACCAAGTGAAGAGGGTGGAAACCAGTATCGGCTCCGTTGAGACCCATTTAATTCTGAATGCTGCCGGGCCGTGGTCAGCCCAGATAGGACAAATGGTTGGGGTGCACATACCAATTCAGCCTGTCCGCAGACAAATGTTTACTACCACCCCTCTCCCCGAACTTCCGCCGGATTTCCCATTCGTTGTTGACTTTGCCCAGTCCCTATATTTTCACCGCGAAGGCGAAGGTTTGCTGATCGGGATGAGCAATCCAAACGAACAGCCCAGCTTCGACCAAAATGTAGACCAGGAATTTGAAATGGTGAATTTAGCGGCTGCGATTTCAAGAATGCCTTTGGTAGAAAAGGCAGGTATGGTTTCGCACTGGGCGGGCCTTTATGAAATAACGCCAGATGCGCATCCGATCTTCGGCTGTACGGCTATAAAAGGCTTTTATCTAGTAGCCGGTTTTTCCGGGCACGGATTTATGCATGGGCCAATTTCCGGAAAACTGATGGCGGAGCTCATCCTCGATGGCAGGTTTTCCAGCGTGGACGTTTCAATGCTTGATCTGGCACGCTTCGAGGAGGGTCGGCTTATTCAAGAATACAATGTAGTTTAAGTTGTTCCATGGTTTTATCAATGAAAACCCTCTTATCGGGTGTTCTTTGCCAAAGCTTCTGTCACCAAACCGAAAACGAATGAGATTATTTCTTTATCGCGTCTATGTCCTGTGAAAGCCAACAAGAGGGTTCTGGAAGATCTAATCCGTTTTCATAAAAGCGGGCTTTTTTTATCACCGTTCAGCTAACGGCATTACTCAAGCCCCTCCTTAAAGTACTCGAAAAAATGGACGTGTTGCGAACGTGTAAGTAGATATCGGATACTTACACGAATGATAACTGATTCAAGAGTAGAATATGGTTAAATCTCCACGAGTGATACTTTATGAAACGCTTTTTCCTCCTAGTGGTAATAACTATTGTCGGGTTGTTCTTTTCTGCTTGCGGAGGCGGGATAACCAGCTTCACATGCACTGATTCAATTGGTTGTGTAACGATCGGTTCCAATGAGAATATAAAGATTGCCAGCCTCCTCACCATGAGCGGACCGAATCAAGCTTATGGCATAGATGCAGTGCGTGGTGTTGAGATTGCGATCGCCGACAAAGGGAAATTACTGGGCCACACCGTCGAGTTGGTTAAAGCGGATGATAAATGCGATGAAGTGGCGGGGAGAGCTGCCGCTCAACAACTCTCAGCGGATAAGCAGATAATCGGTGTGATCGGAGCTACCTGCTCCAGTGCCTCCGTTCCTGCCGCCAAAGTCCTGAGCGACGCCGGCTTGGTATTGATCTCACCCTCCAGCACGGCGCCCTCTCTCACGGATCCTGCCCTTCACCAACCTGGTTTCTTCCGTGCCATTTATAACGATAAAGCACAGGGCAAGGCAGTAGCTGACTTTACATATAACGTTCTCGGACTGCGCCATATGCTTACTATCCACGATGGCACCCCTTATCCGAAAGAACTTCAGCAGGTGGCCTGCGACAGCTTCCAGCAATTGGGCGGCATGTGTGTCGGACCGCTTGATCTAAGTCAGGGGCAGGATATCCTGACGTCGTTGAAATCGGTTGCAGCCCTTAACCCTGATGCAATTTACTTCCCTGTTTATACAGACGATGGTATCGCGATCACCAAGGCCCTTCCCCTGGCCGGGTTCAACAATCCGGCGCTGTTGAGTTCGGACGGACTTATTAGCCGGGCCTTTATTCAAAACACCGGACCAAATTCAGATGGCATGTACCTCTCGGGGCCGGCGGAAGTCAGCGAATCGGCAGCCTTCACCCAGAAATATAAAGCGCTATACCAGGAAGATCCGATAGCAGCTTATCATTTGCAGGGTTATGATGCAGCCAATATGTTATTCTCAGCGATGCTGCAGTCTGCTGTTGTAGTTGGAGATAAGGTATACATCCAGCGTCAAAAACTGCGGGATGCCCTCTACAACATCCATGGCATCCAGGGATTGAGCACGCAAATTTCCTGTTCACCCGATGGAGATTGTGCCCGACCAAACATAGATATCTTTCAAATTACAAACAACGCATTTAAGGCCATCTATCCTTAGTTGGTTTTCTGCTTTTGCCGATTAAAGAACAAACTAAGCCAGGATTTCAATTATGCCCTCAGCAGAAATCATTACGATCGGAACAGAGATCTTGCTCGGTGAAATCGTGGACACCAACACGCGGCATATCGCTCTCACGCTGCGTAACCTCGGTGTCGACCTTTATCGTACCATCACGATCGGCGATAACGCTGAACGCATTGCTTCCACCATCCGTGAGGCCATGCAGCGCACGGAGATCGTCATCACCACGGGCGGGTTGGGTCCCACGGTTGACGATCCTACTCGCGAGGCGGTTGCCAAAGCGGCGGGGCTCGAAACGGAGTTCCGTGAAGATTTATGGGATCAGGTTGTCGAGACCATCCTGCGCTACGGACGCAAGCCAGCCGAAAATCAGAAACGGCAGGCGGTCGTACCGAAAGGGGCTATCGGAGTGAAGAACCCGGTGGGCACCGCGCCTGCATTCATCGTTGAGACCGAACGTAACACGATCATCTCTTTACCCGGTGTACCCAACGAGATGGAACATATTCTGCATGAGTCCATCATCCCTTATTTACAGAAGCGATTCGATTTGCGTAGTGTCATCAAAGTCCGTATTTTGCATTGTTCCGGACTAGGCGAAGGGTTGATCGATGAAAAGATCGGTGATCTCGAGACACTCACCAACCCGACCGTAGGTTTGGCGGCGCACACCGGCGTCGTGGACGTCCGTATTACAGCCAAGGCAGGAAGCGAAACTGAAGCCGATCACTTGATCGCTCAGATCGAAAATGATGTCCGCTCACGGCTCGGTAATGCCGTTTTCGGTGCGGATGAAGACAGCCTGGAAGAAGTTACACTGAGAGAGGTCGCCAGACGCGGTTGGACGTTGGTTGCCGTCGAACTGGGTCTGGATGGCCTGCTTGCGCGGCGAATTCCGCAAACTGTTTCCTTATTGGACCTGAAACCGGACGCTTTAAAAGACGCAGTCCGCGCCGCGCGTGCCAATGCTAAAGCAGATGTGGCCCTCGGCGTCTGTATTTATCCTGGTGACCGATCGGCAGAGATGGTACTCGTTACGGCGCATGGTGAAAAGACCCATCGCATTACGTACGGAGGGCCGCCGCGTAGCCTTCCACAGTGGGCGGTGAACCTTGCACTCAACTGGTTGCGTACAACTGCGCAGGAACTGCCTTGATGCGTCCTCCACCTAAAAAGAAAAATTCGGGCTTGATATTATTGGCTTGGGGTTTGAATGGCTTGGGTGTTCTGGCTTTATTGGTGATTTTGATTTTCTATTTATCACAAAACTCAGTACTCGCTGCTGTGGATCCGGTTATCAGTTCACAAGCCCCTCGGCCCACGCGTACCCCGGCACCTACATCTTTCTACCTGCCGACCGTCACACCGAACCCACAAGCGACTGAAATTGAAGATTATTCCACACCAACGCCTTTTGTTTTTACATCCTCCGATTCTGCACCGCGCCTGATCGGTTATTCAGTGCTGAATCGCCCCATCGAGGCATATTCCTTTGGACAGGGCGAAAGCCAATATCTGATCGTTGCAGGTATTCATGGCGGCTACGAAGGCAACACGGTTGACCTGGCAAACAAATTGATGGTGTATATCAACCAGAACCCTGGTGTTATATCCAGTGGTTCGACGCTTTACATAATCCCCGATATGAATCCCGACGCTGTGGCTCGCGGCCGGAACGTTGATGCCCGCGTTAACGCCAACGGTGTGGACTTGAACCGCAACTTCCCTACTCCGAACTGGGTCGCGAATTGGGACCATACGAATTGTTGGAACGATCGCCCTACTACAGGGGGCACATATGGCGGCTCAGAGCCGGAGACTAAGGCTGTGATGAACTTTATTGTGTCGCATCATATTCAAGCCATGATCAGTTATCATTCGGCGGCGCTGGGCGTCTTCCCGGGCGGCTTACCCTGGCAGTCGGTTTCAGAGGAACTGGCGCGTAGATTAAGCCAGGTTACAGGTTATCCTTACCCGCCGATCGATATTGGCTGTGTATACACAGGTACTCTCGCTGATTGGGCAGTCGAGAATGGAGTTGGGGCCGCCGTGGATATGGAACTGACCAATCACCGTGATTCCGATTTCAATCAAAATCTCAAGGCGTTGAAAGTACTGCTGAGTTTTAATCAATAGGACTATCCTGCGGCGGATATATTCGGTTTGACATATAAAGCGCGGCTCGCCAAAAACAATCTCCAACGATAACTGCAAGACATGCCGCCGGGCAATTATAAGGAGAAAATAAAGCTATGAAATCCGTAGACGTTCTGCTTACCAACGCTCACGTTCTCACAATGGATGAACATCTGAATCAATATAACCCCGGCGCGGTCGCCGTATTGGGCGATAGCATCGAAGCGGTTGGACCTGAATCAGAAATCAAGAACGAATACAAAGGAGGGGAAACGATCGATTGTGGGGGCAAAGTACTTATGCCGGGCCTGATTAATGCACATACACACGTCCCGATGACACTATTGCGCGGCTTGGCGGATGACCTGCGCCTGGACGTTTGGCTGATGGGCTATATGATGCCCGTCGAGCGCGAATACGTTTCGCCGGATTTTGTCCGCCTGGGCACTTCCATTGGCTGCGCAGAGCTCATCAGAAGTGGTGTGACCACATTCAATGATATGTACTATTTTGAAGAGGATGTCGCCAAAGCCGCAGCAGCAGCCGGTATGCGCGCCGTGTGCGGGCAGACCGTTTTGAAATTCCCGTCGCCCGATGCAGACTCCTATGAGGATTCAATGGAGATGGCACGCGACTATATCAAACGATGGAAAGACCACCCGCTGATCGTTCCCTCCATCGCGCCGCATGCGCCTTACACCTGTACGACCGAAATCCTGCACGCCGCAGCAGATCTCGCCAAGGAGTTCGATGTGCCTTTGCATATCCACATCGCAGAAACTGCCCTGGAAGTGGACAATATGCGGAACGAGCAAGGGATGCCGGTAGTGCCTTACGTAAAAAAACAAGGCTTGTTCGAAGCGAAGGTCATCGCTGCACACTGTGTCCATATAGATACCGGCGAGATGCGGACGATGCTGCATGCAGGCGCGGGCGTGGCACATAACCCATCCTCGAATTTAAAACTCGCATCGGGTTTCGCACCAGTGGTGAAGATGCTGGAAACCGGACTCAACGTCGGTATCGGGACGGACGGTCCCGCCTCCAATAACGACCTTGACATGTTCGAAGAGGTGCGTCTTGCTGCCTTCATTGCCAAGGCCGTTACCAATGACCCGACCTCCCTGCCCGCCTCCACCGCCCTGATCATGGCCACCCGCCTTGGAGCGCAGGCTCTCCATATCGGACATCTGACCGGCTCCCTGACTGCGAGTCGCCGCGCCGACCTGATACTCATTAACATTTCCCCGCTGCACAATTCGCCGTCTTTTAAGCGAGGTGCCGATAACATCTACGCTCAGATAGTTTACGCAGGTAAATCAACGGATGTAAGCGATGTTATGGTCAACGGGAAGTGGTTGATGAGAGATCACAAGCTCCTTACGGTAAATGAAGTAGAACTTCTCATACAAGCCGCCGAGGTCGCCAGGAAGATTGATATATTCCTGGTTGAGCGTGAACAATCGGTGTTGTCAAAACTCATAGCCTTGGGCGGCTCGATGGAACAGGAGTCTTTCGAAGTACAGGTTAAGGTCAAAATTACAGACGACGGGGCCATCGTTCAGGGATTAAAACGGCCGGGGATCGAGATCGTCCGGTATCGACATTACCGTCAACACGACAATTATTTCACTTTTGGCGATGCCTCCCAGGGGCGTCTGCGGTATCGGGAGGATGATTTTCTTGATCCAAATGGGACTGTCACCACCACGCGTGCTCGTCTGACTCTTCTCGGCCAAAAGCGGGAAGACAAATTCGAACATGACGTCCTGCTCTCGCGCAGCCGTTTTATTGCCCCGGCTACACAGGGCCTGCGTTTTTATCGCGAGTACTTCAAGCCCGGCGAGGAGACGACGATCACGAAAGACCGCGAACGCTGGCTGGTTAAGTTCAGGGACACGGAATTCTTCGTCAACGTGGACGAGATGCTCGAGCCTGCTTTGGGTCATTTTGTTGAGATCAAATCCCGGACTTGGAGCCGCAAAGATGCCGTTCTTAAAGCCAAGCTGACGAATGAATTGCTGGATGTGCTTGGGATCGCCAACAGCCAGACTGTGACCAACGATTATATTGAGGTCGTTAAGCTGAAGGAATAAATGGAAAAATTTTCATATTGAAAAAACGTTAATGCACAATAACTCCAGAACTGCCCTTACCGTTTTAGCGCGTCTGATCGCCGGTCTTCTGGTGGCTCTTTTTGTTGGTACAGCCCTAACCGGGCTCATTCTATTCAATGTGGAGCGGCGAGCGTTCAATCCAGCAGCGTACAAACTCGCTTTGGTGTCCCAGAATTTTTATCAACAATTTCCTACCCTGCTCGGCGACTTACTGGCCAGGAATATCGGTGGAAACGAACCTGCTCTCCTTGGACATTTATCGGCAAACCAGTGGAAGGCTCTGATTGATGCGGTATTGCCTGAACAGCAGCTGCAGGCAATGACCGAGGATGCATTAGATCAGTTCTTTGCTTATATCAATGGAGAGACGGATACCCCCCGTATTTCCCTCGTTCCCCTGAAAAATAGCTTGGTCAGCCCTGCTGGATTAAATGCAGTGTTGACGATCATCCGATCCCAACCTGATTGTACGGTCCAGGAGATTATAAGAATACTCGTTTCCTTCGGAGGGGAAATTTGCAACCCACCGCCGGAGATCCTTGCTTTGCTTCAACCGGTTATTCAAGACCAATTGCAGGCAGCAGCGTCTGCCATCCCAGACAATGTTGCTCTCCTTACAACTTCGCAGATCGTATCCATTCAGCCCAGTCTGGAAGGCCTGAAAGTCATCCGCCTTTTTATGCTTCTCAGCCTCATCGTTCCCATTACACTTTTATTCGCCGTTACCCTTCTAGCAGTGCGGACATTCAAAAGTTGGTTGGTTTGGTGGGGATGGCCGTTCCTCACCACCGGCCTGTTCGGCATGCCTCTCGTCTTCGCCTGCGCGCCGCTTTTCCGATGGGTGATTGAACGCTGGCTATCCAAACGAATATCCATAACATTTCCACCCGAAATCACAGCCTCGATCCGTGCGGTTGTAGACGCGACCTTACAGGAGATTCTTAAACCTGCCGCTTGGGAAAGCCTGGCGCTGTTCATCATCGGGTTGGCAATGATCCTCTTCGCGGCTTATTTAACGTACAGTGAGAAAAAGTAAGACGCAGCCTCAGCAGCGGATTCCTGACAATCTAGGCATTCAGGCATAATTATTTATCTGTTCTTTGTTATTATGGTTGCCATCAGCCGCGGCCGGTAACGCCTGCAACTTTTTCTCCAATTCCCCTGTAATACAATCTAGAGATGTCTTCCACAGACGAGCGCAGCCTTGTGATGAGGGTTTTGCAAGGCGATCGAAACGCCTTCGGTGAAATCGTTATTCGCCACCAACAGGCTGTGTTCAATGCCGCTTACCGTGTGCTGGGTAACGTTCGCGACGCAGAAGACGCAACACAAGAGGCTTTCATCCGCGCTTACCAGTTTATCGACAGGTTTGATCTGGATCGTCCGATCGCTCCCTGGCTGATGAGGATTGTCGTAAATGTTTGTCTGAACCGCCTCGAGGTTCAAAAATCACCTTCTGCTTTGGACGATGAAACGACCCTGGTGCCTGATCCGAAACCAGGACCCGAAATGCAAACAATTACCCGCGACCGGAACGAAACCATTCGCTATGAGTTGAGCCGCTTGCCGCCTCGCTATCGTATTGTGATCGAGCTGCGGCACTTTCAAGAACTGAGCTATGTGGAAATCGCAAGACAACTCGGACGTCCTCTTAGCGACGTCAAAAGCGATATATTCCGTGCCCGGAAATTATTATCTGAAAGACTCAAAGGTCTGGTATGAGCGTTCGTTGCATTCAATTCATAAAATTCATTCTTATCGACCTGATATTCTCTTCCTACCCATAAAAACATGAACCACCTTAGCGACTCCCAACTCAATGAATATCTCGACGGCACTCTGACTGCTAATGTACGCCATACTCTGGGCGCGCATTTGGGATCGTGTGCTAGCTGCCGTATGCGGCTTGGCGAATTCCAACTCGTCTTCGACCGCCTGGCAGACTTACCTGAAGCGCCCCTCTCTCATGATCTCAAGCCCGATATTTTAAAGCGATTACCTCTAAAAAGATCCCCGATTTGGACGCCTGTCTTCGCTGTACAGTTCGGTGTGGTGCTTGGCGTACTCGTCTGGTTCTCCTCCGAAGCCGCCAGGATTTTCAAACCTCAAATGATCACGCCAACCTTGAATGGATTCGAGGGATTCCACTTACCACAAATAGCTTTATCCCAGATGACTTCGCTCTTCCCAGTATTCAATATGCAGCCATTGACAATAAATTTCCTGCTTACGGTACCCAAATTCCAATTCCTTTTAGCTACCATGGTGGGTCCTGACTTTCACATCACCGTTCCCTATTTCCAATATTGGTTAAATCAATTGCCGGCCTTGCAGGTTCCGCTTTCGAACACCCCATCGTTCTTGATCATCGGTTCCGCACTGCTGCTTTGGCTAATTGGAAATGCAGTTTTATTGCGAGACCATTCGGAGGCAAAGAAATGAACCGTCTAGCGATTATCCTGGTCGTTTTAGCGATGGCGGCTCTCGCCTGCGGCGGACAAGTCCGGGCTACGCCTTTCCCCACGCCAAAAGATTCGAGCTTCGATGCCAGTAGCACCGTTTATGGATTCTTCCCCTCTCCGCCCGAGGTGTCCCTCGACAGCGTACTCAAACTATACAAAGACCTCGGCGATCATGCTGATTTCGTACTGATCCAGCAGAACACTCCCTGGCAGGATTTCGTCAACGGTGTGGATGGTGAGTCAAAGTCACGCACCGATGTGATCAACCAGGTGAAGCTGGCGCAACAAAACCATCTTGATTACATATTCGTGGTCGATGCGCTGAACGGACTTAACCGCCGCGATTTCAGCGGCCTGCCTTTCGGCTGGGACGCAAATTTCGCCAATCCAAAAGTCCGCTCTGCTTATACCAACTTCACTTTATGGATCATACGAATGTTTCATCCCCGATATCTAGGCCTGGCATCAGAGATTAACACTTACATGGACGCGCATCCGGATGATGCGCCCAATTTCATTAGCTTGTATAAAGAAATTTATAAAGCGGTCAAATCCGAAGCGCCGGGCACGAAGGTTTTTGTCACTTTCCAATGGGAAGAACTGAACAATCTCTTCACACCGCTAAATGGGAGCCGCCAGCCTTACCAGATCAACTGGGATATGGTGGAAGCCTTTGAACCTAACCTGGATTTATGGGTGATTTCGTCATATCCGTTCGTCGCCTTCAAATCAGGCGCAGACATCCCAACCGATTATTACACTCCGCTCCTTTCACGTACATCCAAACCTCTGGCTGTTGCGGAGGGCGGATACACATCCAGGTCGGTGGGTCCCTTCCCCGGCACACCGGAAGATCAGGTCGGCTATCTCAACGCCATCCACAACCAGATCGGCGTTCGGCTGACTTTTTGGGTGTACCTCTTACTCAACGACTTCAGCCTTGACTCTTATACCAATTTCATGAAAGCCAACGGGCAGAACTCTAACGATGTCAATACGCTTGGGATGTTTGCTTCCGTGGGACTGCGTAACTTTGATGGTTCGCCCAAGTCTGCCATGGATCTATGGGACTCATTTCGTTCCGGCAAGTGATCACTAATCAATTGAAGGAGAAACTATGCAAAACAGTTTTGGATTACTCTTGCTTATTTTGTTCGGAGGGGCCGGTCTAACCTCGATCTTTGTTGTGATCAACCTGCTCTTTCCCGGGCTCATCAAACAGACGACCGCTGTGCTGGAAGTCAGGCTTGGTCGCTCATTATTTCTAGGATTAATCAATATCCTATTTGTCGGCCTAGTGGACGGAATATGTATTTGGCTGGCTCAATTGCTCCAACAGCGGGTCATCAGCGGCATACTGGTCATATTGGCTGGATTGTTGACGATAATCGCCGTCCTGCTTATCTTTCTCGGCCTGGCATCACTGGCTAATTTACTTGGCCATCTAATGGGGGGTGGTAAAAATGAATTTAGTGCAAATTTGCGCGGTGGAGTTCTTCTCTTTCTGGCTGGTTTAACACCATTCATAGGTTGGTTCGCCTTCACGCCGTTAACTTTAATGACAGGTTTCGGTGCAGCGATACAAACTGTATTCCGACGAAAAGAGAAAGTTGCTTAACTTAATCCCCTCTGGCAACCATCCAAACGGGTAGCGGATTAGTTACGGACAAAGGTTTTGTAAATGCTCTTCAAAGGTCTGGGCAAAGTTGTGATAACCGGAGCCGTCACAGCGTGCGCTAAAGTAATAATAAGGTGTGTCAGCGGGTGAGGCCACAGCTTGCAGCGATTTTAAGCCTGGGTTATCGATCGGTGTAGGCGGCAAACCGTCGTGGAGATATGTATTGTATGGGGAATCATATTGGAAATCGTCCACACGAAGCGGATTGGTCCACCAGGTTTGTTGAACGGAGTTATATCCGAGCGCATATTGAACCGTGGGGTCTGCCTCCAGCTTCATGCCAATTTTGAGACGATTTAAATAAACGGAGGCGATCACTGGAGCCTCCTCAACCTGCATGGCTTCGCGCTCGACGATGGAAGCAAGCGTCACCGCCTGATAAACACTCAGCCCTTGACGGGCGAAACCCTCACGTAAATCACTGCTCAGGTGCAGGGTGAAGTTTCGGAGCAGATTGTCGACCAGTTGATCAACGGTAGTTGCGCGCGGGAGGATGTAGGAGTCAGGATAAAGAAATCCCTCCGTTGAGGATGCATCCGCTAAAAGGTCAAATCCCGGGCGTGGAGCGTTGGTAGCCGTGATAAATTCATCAGGGGTGATCTCCAGGCCGGAGGTAGGCAGTGAGGCGGCGATCTCTTCCTTTCGCCAGCCAGGCAGTATGACAAAGGTTACATCGACGGGAGTAGCGTCCTGCATTTTGTGAGCGATATCCACAATCGACATGGCCGGGCTGAGCTTGTAATCGCCGGCCTGGATGGTCGTGTCGAGACCGGTATAGATAAGGTAATCACGGAACATCGAGGCATCGCTGATTATGCCTGCCTCCTGGAGGGTATTCGCTACAGAAAGCACCGGTTCATCTTGTTTAACTGTAAAAGTCTTTTCTGGCGCACCTGGATTAATTGGCCTGGTTAGGAGCCCATCGTCCCAAAGGAGCTTGGCTGAATACTGAACGACCTGCATAAGACTTAACGTTGCTGCCGGCTGCCCATAGGATCGCGCAGCCATCGCTGGAATGCCTACGAACAGAAATCCAAGAGCTAGTACGGAACCAAGGAAGAAAATGAAACGGCGCATATTTTGAGTCCAGATTTACGGTTCAGGATCACGGTTGGCTTCGAGATAAGATTGCAAGATGATTGTGGCAGCCAATTCATCGAGATGACCGGAGCGCTTATTGCGCCGTACGCCAATATCGATGCGCGCCTGACGCGCTTCCTGTGTACTGAATGATTCATCCCATAGGACGATCGGAATTTGAGTTTGAGTCTTGAGCATTTCGGCAAAACGCGCCGCGCGCCGTCCGGCTAAATTAGGACGGCCCTGCTCGTCAAAGGATTCGCCAATGACAACAAGTTTCACAGCATTTTGATGGACAAGCTCTGCAACTTGCGCAGCGTCGATCACGCGTGAGATATGCTTGATCACTTTAAGTGGGCTGGCTATGGTTCCCGTTGAGTCGGAAATCGCCAGCCCAATATGTTTTTCACCATGGTCAACTGCAAGGATCCGCACGTATTCTCCTATAAATTGCAGCGTACTAGAGTTTCAAAACAGATCGCTTGAAAATTGCTCGCTAGCCAGTTAGAGCTTCTATGAACTGAATAGGGATATTTAATCCCGCTGGATAATGCTTAGAATAAATTTTAACTGTCCACCAGATAAGCCAAAGTAGAGGGAAAAGGTTATGCGAAGTTTAACGAAGCAGTCTACACCATCGTGGTAGGCTCCTACCCAACCGGGAAGCAGTAAATTATTTCACCATATAGCATACGCTATTAATATTCTGGCGACATAAGCCTGCAAAATTTCTTCTTCACAATATTGGTTCAGGTTTACATCAATCATTGCACTGTGATCCCAAAGGGAATTAACGGCAGCCATGGCCACCACGAAGGACTCAATATGATCTTGGGTGGGCTTGCCAAAGGAAGCCTCGTTTGCAAAACCCGGGCCGCGGCTTTCGGTGAAAGTCCACGGGCTAGCGCGTTAGCCTGTAAAAGATCAATCTGATATTTCGAAGTGCGTTCAACTCGCAAGTCAAAATGTGACGTACCAGATTCATCCACCACCGGTGTGCCAACCATCTTGAAAGTCAATGTGCCTGGAATGGGGATAAAACCTTCAGGCTCGGAGGCATTTAAAGTGATTTCTCCGAGCTGGGTTAAGTCGTCGGCTGACAGGTATTGTGCGTCAAATGGAACGCGCAGGGTTAGCGTTAACAAATTTCCCGGCTGTCCTGCAGGCGGTTCGTAAGTTTCTTCCGATGGCTGCCCCATTTTCAAAGTGTCGGCAAGCAGCAAGCTTTTGGCGCCGATCGATTCGCTGATTTGCTGTTGAGCCTGAGTCATCAGCAAGTTTATCAATACACTCCGAACCCGTATGCGATCATCTTCGGTTGGCGCTGTGGCGACACGATCAGAGCCGCCGGTTGTGGGTTCGGGGTTTGTCACCGAAGCGGAAAGGCTGACGCTGCCGTCGATCACCTGAAGCGAATTGGCGGGCAAATTACCGCCCGCGCCGGCCTCCACAGCCTCGATTGGCACTTCGACGATCGCATTTGCCTTTCCAATGAGATGTGTATCATTCAGTGTAGTAAAGTGCGCGGTGGTCGCTCCGACACTGTAAATCACCGTCCCCGCGGGAATTGTGATATCCTGCTGAGTCAAATTCTTGAAGCGTGCAATACCGCTGGCTTTATCCTGCGGGATGGATGTTTGCGAATTGATCCTTGCAGCTTGGGTGCCCGACACGGTTATTGTAATTTCATGGGCAGGCACACTGCCGGCGATGCCGATCGCTTTGAATGCCGTACTGGCTGTGACTGGTAGTGTGACGATCTGCTGTTTAGATATCGGTGTAATTTTGATCGTCGCACGTGGGATGAATAAGGTGGTTATTGTAAGGACCGCCAGGACGCCCACCGTAAAGAATCCAACACGGGCGGCTGATTTTGATCTCCAATCCGCCTCTTTGACCCTTACCTGATCCCTCAACGCGCGCAGTTGGGGTTGAACATTTCGATTTGCGCGTCGATTCACCGGTCGTCGCGTATGCCATTCTTCACGCTGTGCGGCGGCGGAAGAGGCGAAGACCGGGATGCCGAAACCCTGCGCATCGCGTCGGACATTGGAGCGGTGGGTTACCACTCCCAGGTCCGCGCCAAGATACCGGGCATGTTCCTGAAGGATCCGCAGATCGACAGGCCTGAGAGTAATTTTTTCATACTTCGGCCATACCAGCAGGATACGAGGCGATTTAGCCCACGACATGCGGTCGCGGACCGAGATCAAATCATCATGCGATTCGAGGGTGATGATCTGGGTCTTCATGCGCGGTGATTATACCCTCCCCCTCAACTCGACGCTTTGCTGGAGAGTATCTTTTTAAAGCCCTTCGATAATTACCCAATACATTCCTTCCCCCAACCTCATCATTCTGCGGAAAAAGAGCGGCTCGGTTGAGCCGCTCGAGAACCTTTCGATCTTCTCATTGTCTTATTGCATGATCAGCAGGACGACGATATTTTGATCTGCTGTTGTGACGGTGATCGAAAGTACACCGGAATCCTTCGTGAACAACATAATGCCGCCCTGGGTCCCACCCTGGGCGCTAAATGGCGAAGTCCAGCCGAGGGCTTTAAGTTTATCATTGTAAAAAGTTTGTACATCGGCTTCCGTAATACCGCTGGCCTTGAAGCTGTAAGTGTTCTTGTTGAACTCCTGCCCTGCCGTCGCCTGCGGCATGACCGGTATATTGTTCCATTGACTGACCGGTGCGCCAGTTGGGTTTAGGTACTGGCCAACATCCGGCATGGCGGAGGGCAGGGCCTCCAGAGTCTGGATGGGCATGGAGGTCGCAATTGCTTGTGCTGTTGACGCAAGATTCTGGGCATCATTGATGGGATTGGTTATCAATCCACACGCAAGGCTTGTGAGGATTAAGATCGATACAAAGAATATTTTAGGGATGTGGGACATATCTCTCTCCTTTTCGATTGAATCATAAAACACTTCCTGATTAATGGGGTGGGATAAATGTACTAGTTTTGAGCCTATCCAAAAAAAGAGATAAATAACTTACCACAAAAAGCCAGCGATTAAATTTGGGGTTAATCATGTATAGATTTACCTTAACTTCTCTTCCACTGCTTTCAGGGTCCTCGCCAGGCTGTCGTTCGCCTTCGGGCCGTCGGGCAGGCTGCCCTGCGCCATATTGGGACGTCCACCACCGCGGCCGCCGATGGCGGCGATAAGGTCTGTTGCTTTGAGGTTACGTTTAACCAAATCATCGGTCACGACAGAGATCACTGTTGTTCCGGTTGTCAGCACCGCCGCGCCGTTAGAAGGATATTTCTCGCGGAACTTGTCGGCCAGGGCTCGCAAAGTATCTGCATCTGCATTCGGGACCTCGATAACCAGAACCGATGCTCCTTTGACTGTATGAATGT
>JBGQIO010000043.1:0-20863 GCA_041498515.1 Anaerolineae bacterium | reverse complement strand
TTGGGGACTTATCCGCTCGTCGGATCCAAGCTCTGGGAATCCCTGGCAGTCTCAGGTCCTATTTGAGACGAAAGCCAGCATTACAACATTTGGAGAGGATCTCTCGGGCGAAGTCTACTTCGCCGACCGCGGCGGAACCATCTATCGTCTTGAGAAATAAATAAACAAGAATCAAGTTGACGGTCACGTAAGCGTGACCGTCAACTTGATTCCAAAGAGCTCATATGTGAGCTCGAAGAGAGACTACCCCGAGACCCTGGCGGTTTCTTCCATTTTAGGGATAACCTCTAAGTTACTAATTGGGTCATATTAGTCCAAAAATCGGGTCGTTTGTCACGAGCATTCGTGACGCGTGTCACTGGCAGAGCTGTCTGACATCTCGTAAACTTAAGATGGATCTGGAGGTTCAATGGCCTTCCGTACTTGGCAAGTCAGTAAGTTCAAGTATTGCGAACATGTTGGTCACGAGATCGCACTGGAATCCGAGATGGTTTATCCAGCCGAACACCTGCCCGACCAGCCTCCGCGAGTGATCGCACGCCGTTGTTCCAACGCCCTGGTTTGCAATCAGGTTGATAAACCGGTCTGCGTTTGGTGTGGAACGAACCCCGATCACGACCCAACCTTATAAACCCGGTAGAGCTCCATGAGGGCCTACTTGGCTTAACTCTCTCTCTCCTCCCTCTGAGTTGGTCTTTGGCTACCCCGCGAGCGATCGCGGGGCAAGCCGTTAAATTGCAGAACGCGGCAGTTCCCTCAAAAAAGCAGCGACCTCTTCATCGGCGGGCCAGGATTTGATCTGGCGGGCGGGACCAACCTGCCGCAGCCTGCCGCCAACGATGACCGCCACGCGGTCCCCAAGTTTTGCAGCGTCTTTCAAATTGTGCGTGACGATTATTGCTGTACGGTGATCTGCGGTCAACAAAGCCTGAAGGTCTCCCAACAGTTTGGCACGCGTGGGCGGATCCAAAGCGGAAAAAGGTTCATCGAGCAGAAGCAATTCCGGATCCAACGCGAACGCCCGCGCCAGACTCACCCTTTGCGCCTCGCCACCGGACAATTCGCCGGCCCGCCGGCTGGATAGGGAAGCGATCCCCAGTTGCTCTAACCAAAGCCCTACGCGGTCGCGGATTTTTTCCTTACGAAAACCGCGAAACCTCAAACCGAGGGCGACATTCTCTGCAACGGTCATATCCAGCAGAAGCGGCGTTTGAAAAACAAAAGAAATCCTGCGGCGGTATTCCAAGGCATTCCATTGAGACAAAGGTCGGTCATCGAAAATGATTTTGCCTCTCTCCGGTTTGAGCAGCCGCGCGATGACTAACATCAAGGTGCTCTTTCCTGCTCCGTTCGGTCCCACCAGGGCAAGAACTTCGCTTTTCCGCACGTCGAGCGAAGGGACCTCAAGCACGCTTTTTCCCCTGCGCTGCACGACCAGGTCGCGGATCTCAACCAATGCGCTCATCGCTTCGCCCCTTTTTGCTGGACCCAGGTCAGCCCCCAATTGACCAGGAAGGTGATAATCAGCAGGAGCACAGCTAGACCGATCGCACTATTGAACTCTCCCTTACTCGTTTCCAGGACAATGGCCGTAGTCAAAACCCGCGTTTGATAGCGGATATTGCCCCCCACCATCATCGACGCTCCAACCTCGGAAATAACACTTCCGAAACCAGCCATTAGCCCGGCGAGCAGCGGTAAACGGGCTTCGCGCCACAGCATCCAGATCATTTGTATGCGCGATGCACCCAGTCCAAGCAATTGTAATTGCAAACCAGGATCGAGGGCTTGCATGGCAGCCGTGGTCAATCCGGTTACAACCGGAAAGGCGATCACTACCTGGGCGATCACAATCGCAGTCGGCGTGTAAATGAGGTGCAAATCTCCCAGGGGACCGGAACGCCACAGGCTCATCGCCACAAACAATCCGACAACCACCGGCGGGAGCCCCATTCCGGTGTTGACGACACTCAACAGGAAGGAACGACCCGGGAATCTTCCCAATGCGAGCAGGGTACCCAGCGGTAATCCAAGTAGAAGGCTGAGAACGGTCGCAATGATCGAGACCTGCAGGGAAAGTAAGGTGATCTGGAAGATCTCAGGGTCGATTGACATGGCAAAGGAAACGATAACGAGAAACCGACATTACTAAGGATGCCCATTCCTCGTTATCTTTTATCCGAATATCTTAATGATCAAAGGCCGAGATCTGCATCGGTTTTATTGGCGTCGGGAATGAACAGCTGTTGACCATATTTATCTACGCCGAATTTACCGATAACGTCCTGTGTAGCAGGGTCGGTAATCCACTTTGCAAAGGCGGTTGCTCCATCATAATTTACCTTGGGCCATTTATCGGGATTGACGGTGATGACGTGGTAGACGTTCAACAGGCTTGTGTCTTTTTCAACCAGAATATCCAGCTGCAGATTGGATTTGTTTGCCAGGTAGGTTGCTCGGTCTGTCAAAGTATAGGCGCTTTTTTCTGATGCAATGGTTAAAGTGGCTCCCATGCCCTGTCCCGACTCGACATACCAGGCCGGCTTCTGCCCTGCGGGGTCAAGCCCTGCGCTCTTCCAAAGGGATAATTCCTTCGTATTCGTACCCGATTGATCGCCTCGCGAAATAAACCTGGCGCTGGCGGCGGCAATCTTCTTGAATGCGTCCACCGCTTTCGCGGTACCTTTTATCCCCGCCGGGTCTGAGGCTGGGCCGACGATGATAAAGTCATTATGCATCACAAGCAGGCGGTCTTTGCCAAAGCCGCCGTCCATGTAGGTTTTTTCAGACGAAGGTGCATGGACTAAAAGTACATCGGCATTCCCTTGCTGTCCCATCTGTAACGCTGCCCCGGTACCTACGGCAACCACTTTAACTTTATAACCGGTCTGTTGTTCGAAAAGCGGGATCAGCACATCTAGTAAACCCGAATCCTGTGTAGATGTAGTGGTCGCCAGGATTAAGTCCGGGTTGGCGGGCGCAGAGACAGCCGTGGGTGCGGCTGTGGGTACCTCGGTTGCCGGAACAGCGGTCGGCGAGGGAGCCGGAGCAGGTGCGCAGGCTGAAAGAACCATAGCAAATGTAAGTAACAAGGCGAACATTAAAGATAGGCGGGGCTTCATGTTTCTTTCTCCTCTTAAACAAGAATAAGTTCGCCGCTGTGCGCGGTGTTATAACCAGTTAGTGAATCCAGCGAGCGGCGGAATTCAACCGCCTGGATGTAGTCAAGGATCGGGGAGAGAGTCTTTTCTTGCTCGTGCGGCAGGACCAGGTCATAGCGTTCTTCAAAGAGTGGAATAAAGTCGAGTCCGTGTTGATGGGCAGCGGCTTGTAAACCGAGCGCAGCATCTGCCCTGCCGGCCTCGATCAAGGAAGCGGCTTCCGTATGGGTATTGACGATATGGCCATAACCTTGGATACCGGCGGGGTCTTCGCGCGTCCTCCTTAATTCAGCATCGAACCACAGCCGCGTACCTGAGCCGTTGTTCCGGTTTACAAAGCGAACATCTGGGCGGGAAAGATCGGTAATACGCTTGATCCTTTTCGGATTACCCGGGGAAATCATTAATCCCTGGGTGCGATGGGCCAATGTAACCAATTCCATCTCGCGGTCAGGGAAGAAGTGGCGGATGTAGCCTTTGTTGTATTCGCCGCTTTCATCGAGCAGGTGCGCGCCGGAAACCTGACACAAACCCTGCCGGAGATTGACCAATCCCTCGAGTGAGCCGACCGGAAAGATGAGAATTACAAAATGTTTGGCGAAGCGCTTGGCCATCTCCTCAATCGCAAGATCATGACTGCCTGAAAAGACGACGGTTGGTTTTTTGGTCTTGGGAAGGATCAATTCCTGCAGGAGGTAGGCGTCTGATTTGGCGCGGTAATACTTTTCCGTCACTCTACCCGTAGTACGGATCTCGACCATTTCTATCAGATCCGCAGACTCAAGGGTTTTAATGTGATGCCGGATCCACGCTGGGGACTGTTTTAGGTTCCGGGCGAGTTGGGTCAAAGTGGCAGGCTCGGCCATTAGCAGGCGCAAGATCTCGAGGCGGCGAGGGTCGACCAGAATCTTGATCTTGTTTAACGCCTGTAAAGATTCAATGCTTTTCACAACGATTAAGTTTTTCCTTAATTGTCACAAATTCTAACATAATTCCCCATAATCGGTTGGTAATTACTCAAAGCTATGCCTAAAGTACCCGAAAAAATAGAAGGGTGCGGGGGGGCATACCCCGCACCCTTCTATTTTCCGCAGGTGCAGTGTTCTTCCTGCTCGGCATCCTTCGTCCCAGGCTGGAAGCGTGGAATGAAGGAGTGAGTAAATACATCGTTTGACAATCCTCTACCCGTGTGATAAACTCCCGCAACAATTTTAGTAAATTACAGAATAGTGGAAGAAAACCTATTTTGGGCTGTGCGGTGCACGCCACACAATACCAAAAAAAGGAAATTCCTCGAAATTGTGATTTACTCAATATTATTGTTGTGCTCATCCAGAGAGGCTGAGGGACCGACCCGATGAAGCCTCGGCAACCGCTTACTGAGCTGGTGCCAATTTCGGCAGACACATGTCTGGGAGATGAGAGATGACTATGTAGTGATGTCGCCTCTCGTTCGAGAGGCGTTTTTGTTCAGATGCTTTAATGTTTGAATGTTATAAGGTCGGATGATATGGAAATCGGTGAAACGCTTTATGTGACGACCCGTGCTGGATTTCGCGATTGGCTGATCAAGAATCACCAGGCAAAGAAAGAGATCTGGCTGATCCAGTATAAAAAGGTCACGAAGAAGCCGTCTATTAATTACACGGAAGCGGTTGAGGAAGCCATCTGCTTCGGCTGGATCGATGGTTTCGAAAAGGGGTTGGATGCCGAACGGTATGCCACTCGTTTCACCCCGCGCCGACCGAAATCCAACTGGACGGAGACGAACAAGGAACGCGCCAGAAAGATGATCGCAGAAGGTAAAATGAAAGAGGCGGGCCGGGCAGCCTTGCCGAAGGATGTATGAGGTTTGAAAGATTGAAAGCTTGATTTTTTTGGTTGCATAAATGATAGCGAGATCGAGAGAGAATAGGTAAATTTCAACAACAGAAATGATCAAGACCTTGATTGAATATCACATCGCCACGACCCGCCGCGTTTGGGAGTCGATTGGTCAGATCAGCGCTGAACAATTCGTTGCGGACGATGCCTACTCCCGCGGCTCGATCCGCAATCTGGTGGTGCATCTGGCAAGCACAGACCGCCGCTGGTTAGCCGGGCTGAAAAATCAACCTGATGTCGGCCATCTGAAATTCGAAGATTTCCCGACGCAGTCTACAGCACACACAACGGGTGAAAGAGCAGCCGATGACTTGGCAGACTATGTCAACAAATTAAGGGAAGAAGATTTGGCACAAAATGCGAAGGATATTCCAAGTCCGCGCTGGGCAGTGCTTCTGCATCTGGTAAACCATGGCACGGATCACCGATCTACAGTGCTGCAAAAACTTACCGAATATGGCGCGCCTACCTTTGACCAGGATCTCGTGTTTTGGCTGTGGAGCAAGAAGTAAAGCGAGACCTCCGAGGTCTATAAGGCTGTAGCGCAAGAAACTTCTGCAATTATTACCATCACCAATCTGTGTAATTTGTGGCAGGAATAATCTTTCATCAATGTTTATCTGTGGTTAATTCTTGAGGAGCAATATGAATCGTAGATATACAAATCGTAAATACCTCGACGCCCTCGAAAAGAAAGTGCTCATCTTCGACGGCGCCATGGGCACCAGCCTGCAAGCCCAAAACCTCACAGCCGAGCATTTCGGCGGCGAGCAATATAACGGTTGCAATGACTTCCTTGTTATCTCCTATCCCGAAGCGGTTGAAAAAGTCCATCGCTCGTTCCTCGAGGTCGGCGTGGACGCGATCGAGACCAATACTTTCCGCGCCAACCGCATCACGATGACGGAATACAAACTAGGCGAGCGTGTGATCGAGATCAACCAAACCGGTGCAGCCCTGGCGCGCCGTCTGGCGGATGAATATGCAGGAAAAACAGGACGGCCGCGATTCGTAGCGGGTTCAATCGGGCCCTCGGGCAAACTGCCTTCCGCCAATGACCCCGATCTTTCGAATGTCAGTTTTGACCAATTGGCCGAAGTTTTCCGCGAGCAGGCCCTCGGCTTGATCCGCGGCGGCGTTGACGTACTGCTCATCGAAACCTCGCAGGATATTCTCGAAGTCAAAGCGGCCATTACCGGTATTCACAAAGCCTTCGAAGAGACGCAAACCTTTTTGCCGCTCCAGGCTCAGGTCACTCTTGACACGACCGGCCGCATGTTGCTCGGCACCGATGTAGCCGCCGCGCTCGCCATCCTGGAAGGGATGGGTATAGACGTCATCGGTCTCAACTGCTCCACCGGCCCGGAGCACATGCGTGAGCCCATCCGCATCCTGGGGGAAAATTCCACCCTCCCGGTTTCGTGCATTCCCAATGCGGGACTTCCACTTAACGTGGATGGTCAGGCGGTCTACCCGCTCGAACCGGAACCCTTCTCCGATACGCTGGTGGAGTTCGTCGAGAAGCATCATATCTCTGTTGTAGGTGGATGCTGTGGGACGACCCCCGCGCACCTGAAATTGCTTGTGGAAAAGATCGATGGGCGACCACACCCCGAACGTCCCCAGCATACGGACGCGAAGCTGGCTTCGTCCATGACGGCCATTCTCATGCGGCAGGACCCCCCGCCGACCCTGCTCGGCGAACGCTGCAACGCGCAAGGTTCTCGCAAGTTCAAGAAGATGCTGCTGGAGGAGGATTACGATGGCATTCTCGAGCTGGCGCGTGAGCAGGTGGCGGGCGGCGCACATGCGCTGGATATTTCCTGCGCTGTGACCGAGCGGCCCGACGAACTAGAACTCATGCGCAAGGTCGTCAAGAAGCTGGAGATGGGTGTGGACGTCCCACTGGTGATCGACACAACCGAACTGGATGTGCTCGAAACTGCCCTCAAGACCGCGCCGGGACGCTGCCTGATCAATTCGACTCACCTTGAGTCAGGCCGCGCGAAAGCCGATAAGATCTTCACGCTTGCCAGGACTCACAACGCGGCCGTTATTGTCTTGACCATCGATGAAAACGGCATGGCTAAATCGCGCGACCGCAAACTCGAAGTCGCAAAGCGCATTTATGATATTGCCGTCAATGACCACGGACTCAAGCCGCAGGATTTGGTCTACGATGCTTTGACCTTCACCCTCGCCACCGGCGACGAAGAATTCGTCAACTCCGCCATTGAGACCATCGAAGGCATTCGCCTGATCAAACAAATTTTGCCGGGCGTGATGGCTTCATTGGGAGTAAGCAATCTGTCGTTCGGGCTTGCGCCGCAGGCACGGCCCGTGCTGAATTCGGTCATGCTTTATCACTGCATACAAGCCGGCCTCGACATGGCGATCGTCAACGCCGCACAGGTCAAGCCTTACACCGAGATCGATAAGACGGAACGCGAACTGGCCGAGGACTTGATCTTCAACCACCGCGCGGATGCCCTGCAGCGTTACATTGAATATTTCGAGAAGGTCTCACCGCAATCCGCCGACTCCACCCTGGCCGATCCAACTGAGGATATGACGCCCGAACAGCGTTTGCATTGGTCCATATTGCATCGTCACAAAGATGGCGTGGAAGCGGATATTGATGAGATCATCGAAGACTCTATCCTCCCCAACGCTTCTCCTGAGCAGGAAAGGGAGAAATTTCCGACCAAACACGAAGCTGCCGTTCACATTCTCAACACCGTCCTGCTGCCCGCCATGAAGGAGGTTGGAGACAAGTTCGGCGCCGGTGAACTGATCCTGCCATTCGTCCTTCAGTCCGCCGAGGTGATGAAGAAATCTGTCGCACACCTGGAGAAGTATCTCGAAAAGAAAGAAGGCGTGAGCAAGGGTTTAGTGGTGCTGGCGACCGTCTACGGCGACGTGCACGACATCGGCAAGAATCTGGTCAAGACCATCCTCTCTAACAACGGTTATGACGTGATCGATCTGGGCAAGCAGGTGCCGGCGGAGACGATCATTACCAAAGCCGTCGAGGTCAATGCCACCGCGATCGGCCTTTCGGCACTGCTGGTTTCCACGTCGAAGCAAATGCCGCTGATCATCAATGAATTACACCGCCGTAATTTGAAATTCCCGGTTCTGGTCGGCGGCGCGGCGATAAACCGCCGTTTCGGACGGCGCATCCTTTTTACGGAAGACGGTCAAGCGCATCAGCCGGGCGTGTTCTATTGCAAGGACGCCTTTGAGGGCCTTGAGACGATGGACCAGATCATCGTCCCTGAAAAGCGCAAAGAACTGCTGGAACGTGTCCGCCGTGAAGGAGATATGGAAATGGGCCGCGCCTCCCAAATGCCTGAACATCGCAAGACAACAGGCACGCGTTCGAACATCGTTGCGGAGTCGATCACGCACCCACTCAAGTGGGGACAGCGTGTCGTAAAAGAAATGCCGCTCGAGATCGTATTCAAGCATCTCAGCCTAAACGAACTTTTCCGTCTTTCGTGGGGGGCCAAGAACGCGCACGGTGCAGAATGGGATAAACTCAAGGCCGAGTTCGAGGCACGCTTGGAGCGCATGTGCAAGGAAGCGATCAGGGACGGTTGGCTCAAACCGCAAGCCGTTTACGGGATTTTTCCGTGCCAATCCGCAGGGGATGAATTGATTATCTACAATCCCGAGATGATCAACACCGCCTCACCGGATGAACTGACGCGCTTCACCTGCCCGCGCCAACCTTACGACGATCATCTGTGCCTCGCCGACTATTTTGCGTCCACCGAATCGGGCAAGATGGACGTAGCAGCGTTTCAAGTTGTTACCGTCGGACTGGAAGCTACCCAACGGTTCGATAAACTCCAGACGGAGGGTAATTACTCTGAAGGCTACTTTACACACGGCCTAGCTGTGCAGACTGCGGAAGCCACCGCAGATTACATGCATGGACACATCCGCCGCGAACTGGGCATCGGTGAGGAGCAAGGCAAGCGCTATTCGTGGGGTTATCCGGCCATCCCTGAGCTGGAGGATCACAAGAAGGTGTTTCAGCTCCTGCCTGCTGTTGAAAAAGAACTCGGTATGATACTCTCTGCGGCGAATCAGTTGATCCCGGAGCAGTCCACCGCGGCCATCATTATTCATCACAAAGAGGCCAGGTATTACAGCGTTGGCGAAAGCCGTGTAGAACAGTTGATGAAGTAGGGCAGGATGACATCTTGCCGTACAGAATACAATGCAAAAATATTTAAAGCATCTTCCTGTATTTCTGTTACTGATCACCGCTTTACTGATCGGTTTTTTTTCGGTTAAGGATTACGGAGAAAGTTGGGACGAAGCCGATATCTATCGGTATGGCGATTATGCGATCAGCGCTTACCGTTATATCCTCCATCCCCAGAGCCTGACGGCCTTCAATACGAACTTAAATCTATATGGACCCGTATATTACCTGGCAACCGACCTGATCGCCCGTCTATTTAAAATTATCATCCCAACTTGGTCCCTGATCGATGCGTGGCATTTTGTATACTTCCTGACTTTTCTCGGCTGCGCCTTGGTGCTCTACCTTTTATCCAGGCGGTGGATGAGCGAACTCGGCGCATTTGCAGCAGTCCTTTTATTTTTATCTCAGCCCTTGCTCTGGGGACACGCCTTCATCAATCCAAAAGATATTCCCTTTATGGCATTCTTCACTGCGAGCATTTACACCGGTTTGATTATGGTAGACCATTATGAGGCATCATTCAAGCCGGATACAACATTTATACTAGCGGGGATCCTTTTAGGAATTACCGCCTCGTTCCGGGTGATCGGTCCGCTGGCAGGCATGCTGGTGCTTGGATATGCCATTTACAAATTACAATCAAAGATCATCCTTTTGGTTATTCTCTACTTTATTACGGCGGGGATCACAACTTACTTGACCTGGCCCTATCTATGGGGATCATTGATCCGGCATTACGTCGAGAGCCTCCAAACCATGTCCCAATTCCCTTTCGCTACCGATATTTTATTCATGGGAAAACTTTATAAAGCCGACCAGCTTCCAAGCATCTATTTTCCGACCATGGTTGGGATACAGCTGACTGAGCCGGCACTCTTATTCATGGGATCTGGCATGGTCCTATCCTTCATGCTGTTCTATAAAAAGCAAAATGCGGGGCCTTTTTTACTTTTTCTGGCCTGGTCTTTGATCCCGGCATTGGTCATCATTGGAACGCGCATCCCGCTCTACGACAACGCCCGCCAGCTTTACTTTCTCTTCCCGCCTTTATTTATTTTGACCGGACTGGCCTTCGACAAGGCATTCATTTTCCTTACCCATCCTCTAGGGAAAGCCCTGCTGCTTTTAATCGCCGCCTCGCCCGGTATTTTCTTTGCAGCCCGGCTTCATCCCTATGAATATGTATACTACAATGCTTTCGTCGGCGGCACCGGGGGAGCGTATCGGAATTTCGAAATGGATTATTGGGGAGTTTCCTTTAAGGAAATTACCGAATACATCAACTCCACTGTCCCCAAAAACGCCAGGATCCTGGTATTTGGCCCTGAACAAACGGTGGCGCAATATGCGCGGCCGGATATTCAAGTCTTTATTCCGGAGCAGCAGCCGACCGCAACCTACGATTATGTCGCCTTTCTAACACGGGAGAATCTGGATGAACGGCGCTGCAAAGGAGCCCAAACCATTTATTCGATTGAAAGAAGAGGCGCGCTTTTATCGGTATTAAAAATCATCCCTATCGGTACGGTATGCCAGTGATATTCAAATGAAGCAGGGTTTCGATAATGAAGGGTACTGTGCAATTGCATCGTATTACGCAGCAGGTTGCATACTTTCAGTATATTAACCAGGCTATTGTTTTACATCCATCAATGATGAAAACAGGTTTAGAGATTTACGCAAGAAGCACAAAGTATATTATTTTCATTCTACTTGCTATCGGGTTATTGATCGGCCTTCTCACGACCAGGCAGTACGGCGAATCTTGGGATGAGCTGCAGTTCTTTAAATATGCCGACCGCGCCCTGGATGCTTATTCCACCTGGCTGAGCACGGGCAGTATTACACTTACAGGTAATACCTATGACAACTACGGTCCCGCTTATGTGATGCTTGTTGCGTTAAGCGCACGTTTGCTCGGCGCGTTCGTACCATGGATAACATCTGACCTCCGCCATTTGCTTTACTTCATTACCTATCTGCTTGGAATTTGGGCCTTTTACGAACTTTGCGGACGCTGGCTGTCTCGTAATGCCTCCCTGGGAGCGACGCTGCTCTTAGCGACCCAACCGCTCTTCTGGGGTCATGCCTTTATCAGTCCGAAAGACATTCCATTTCTGACCTTCTTTCTGCTCAGCCTGCTGTTCGGGCTTAGGATGGTCGACTCTGTTAGACCGGTTGCTTTCGACACGGTCGCATTACGCACCAAATGGACGCTCCTCGTTCTGACCCTTCTCTGGCTGGTCTCCATATTCGGTATCTTCGCGGCTACAAATCTGGTTCATACGTGGATCAATGGCCTTGTGGAAGCGGCGGCTGCCGGGCAGGCAAATATTATTTCTTCAATCGCTTCGGGCATCCACAAAGTGAAGCCTGAGATCTATGTCCAAAGATACTTCGTGTTCTTCCTGCGAGCCCAGGTCGCTTTCTTTGTTTTTTCCACTCTAGGTCTTGTCTGGTTATGGCGGAAGCTTCCTTCCGCTTTACACTTTCTGCTTTCAATCGTTCCGGCGGCCATTCTATTAGGCGTCACAACGTCCATCCGCGTTCTCGGGCCGTTTGCAGGTTTAATGGTCATTGGATATGCGCTCTGGAAATCAGGCGGGAAAGCCCTGCCTGCCCTCATCACTTATGGAGTCGTTGCCCTGGTTGCCATGGTTCTCACCTGGCCTTATCTCTGGCCTGATCCGATCGGTCATTTCGTCGAGAGCGTTCGGGTGATGTCGGAATATCCCTGGAAAGGACAGGTCCTTTTCAATGGAGTGATGTATATCTCCACAGGGATCCCACGTTCCTATCTGCCTGTCCTGCTTGGGATTCAATTAACAGAACCGGTCTGGCTCCTGTTCGCAGTTGGTTTGGTGGCTGTCGTTTACGGGAGCATTAAACGGCAGGAAAACCACCTCGTTCTGCTGGTCTTAACTCTCGTGTGGTTCATCCTGCCCTTGATCGGATTCGTCCTCACCCGCTCCTCTTTATATGATAATTTCCGCCAGGTTTTTTTTATCCTGCCGCCGGTTTTTTTGATGGCCGGGGTCGCGTTTGAAAAAATTAAACATCCCATGTTGCAGGCTGCGTTGATTGGGCTGCTGCTGCTACCAGGAATTGCGGACGGTGCCCGGCTGCACCCGTATGAATACATCTATTACAACCGGTTTATCGGCGGTGTGCAGGGTGCCTTCCGGAAGTATGAATTGGATTATTGGGGAACCTCCTACCGCGCGGCTGCCGATTATTTGAATGAGGTTGCGCCGGCCAATGCCAGCCTGTGGGTCGAAGGCCCCGTACAAATATTACAGCTGTATGCTCGGCCCGACCTGAAGGTTTATTCGACGTACGAAGCCGTCCGCGCTGATCATTATGACTTCGTGGTAGTGACCACACGCTACAATCTGGACCTGCAGACGTATCCCGATGCAAGAATCGTCGACAAGATCGAACGCGATGGATCGCTTTTAACGGTGATCAAGGAACCCTGACCGGAGATGAGATGAATAACTTGCTAGAGCGCCTTTCGACAGAAGTGATCCTCGCCGACGGTGCCATGGGAACTATGCTCCACAGCCGCGGTGTCAGTTTCGACAAATGCTTCGATGAACTCAACCTGACCAACCCTGCAGCGGTAGCCGACGTTCATCGCGAATACATTGAATCAGGCGCGCAGTTGATCCTGACCAACACCTTTGGCGCGAACCGTTTCAAGTTAAGCCAGCACGGCCTGGACACGAGAACCGCCGAGATCAATAAGGCCGGGGTGGAGCTCGCAAAACGCATCGTTGCTTCTTCGTTCAAAGAGGTCTTGGTGGCCGGCGATGTCGGTCCGCTGGGCGTGCGCATCGCGCCCTTTGGAAGGGTCCAGCCTGAGCAGGCACGGGCGGCTTTCGCCGGCCAGATCGAGGCTTTGTGCGAAGCAGGTACGGACTTGATCGTCATCGAAACGTTCAGCGATCTTTTTGAAATCCAGGAAGCCGTGAAGGCCGCGAAACAGGTTTGTTCCCTGCCGTTGGTTGCCTCGGTGACCTTTACGCGGGACGACCGCACTTTGCTGGGTGATGATCCGATGAAGGTGGCACATGTGCTCAATGAAGCGGGTGCGGATGTGATTGGTGTCAATTGCTCTGGCGGGCCCTCACAGCTATTGCGCGTGCTCAAACAAATGCACCATGCCGTCCCGGACGGCAAGTTCTGGGTGAAGCCCAACGCCGGCTGGCCCGAACAGGTCGGTGGACGAATTATGTATCCTGCGGACCCCGATTATTTTGGCGACTACGCCGTTTCGTTTCGCGAGGCGGGTGCCTGCATCGTCGGTGGATGCTGCGGGACGACACCCCAACATATCGCCGCCATGCGCAAGGCGCTGGATACTTCGCCGTCCGTTGAACTTTCCCATATCACCCTCCTGCCCGAAGACGAAATCGTCGAGACCGCGCAGGAACAGCCGACCGAATTCGCACAAAAACTCGCGGCCAAAAAGTTTGTTATATCGGTGGAGATGGACCCACCGCGTGGACTTTCGACGCACAAGCTGCTGGCGGGCGCCTCTCTACTCGCAGAAGCCGGCGCGGACGTGATTAACGTAGCCGACAGCCCAATGGCGCGCATGCGGATGTCCGCCTGGGCGGTGTGTGACGTGGTGCAGCGCCGTGTCAATGTGGAGACCACCCTGCATTTCCCGACTCGCGGCCGTAACCTATTACGAGTGCAGGGCGACCTGCTGGCGGCACACGCGCTTGGCATCCGCAATGTGCTTGTCATTATGGGCGATCCGACTTCCATCGGCGATTATCCCGAAGCCATGGATAATTATGACCTCGTCCCCTCTGGTTTGATCAAGCTAATCAAGCAGGGTTTCAACGCCGGCGTGGACCATTCCGGGACGAGCATCGGGCAGCCAACCAATTTCTTCGTCGGTGCCGCGCTGAATCTTTGTCCGCCCGATGCGGAGCAGGAGAGCAGAAATTTGCGGAGAAAGCTGCGAGCCGGGGTCGACTTTTTTGTAACACAACCCATCTATCGCCCCGAGCAGGGAAGCGGATTTTTATCAAAGTACGAAGCAAGATATGGAGCAGTGGATAAGCCCGTTTTGGTAGGTATTCTGCCTCTGGTAAGTTTGAAACACGCGAACTTCTTGAACCACGAAGTCCCCGGCATTGCCATTCCCGAGAAGACGATCAAGCGCTTGGAAAAAGCAGGCGACCATGCGGCGGAAGAGGGTGTGCGGATCGCGGTAGAATTGATCGAGCAGATCAAGCCTTGGGCACAAGGTGTGTATATCATGCCCCAATTCAGCCGCTTCGATCTGATCGCAGACGTCATTGACAAGGTGAAATAATTAATGGTTAATAAAGACCTGACATTATTATTTCGAAAAATTTCCTTTCTCCTACTTCTCTTTTTACAGATATACACAGGTTTGAAAAACCTTCAATACATTCAAAGCGCGGAATACAACGCCAGCGAACCAGTTGCAGAATGGGAGAGGCGCCTCGCAGGGTTGAAAAAAATTCTACCGTTGACCAGCGGGGTAGTCGGATATGTATCAGATTCTGGCGTTTCTGGAATAAACTATTATGATCCGAACGACCAAATCGAATATACCCTTACCCAGTATACAATGGCGCCTATTATTATTAACAAGGGTGATAATTTTGAGTGGATCATCGGCATACTAAGTAAATCAGCTTATGAGAATTGGGTTAGGACACATAACGGAGAATTCCAGATCACTTTCTTGAAATACAATGTCTATCTGATTCACAGGCTGACTAGATGAATTTGTTATCAAGTATTGGTGTTTTTCTATTAGGTATCTTCACCGGCGTATTAATAGTCCATCTTATCTGGGACGAAGAAGAGATCTTAGCCCTTATGTTTAAGTTGTTCCTCGGCATCGGTGTTGGACTAGGCATAACCTCTTTCGCTTATTTTCTTTCTTTGCTGTTTTTTGCTGGACAGCATTTCTTCATTTATATCCAGGTTGGAATATTCGTGAGTGTATTGTTAATTTCAATATTGCGCGGTAAAGCAATAAATAAAATATCTTTTCATGGAATTCAATTGACCTATTGGCAAGTTGGTTTGCTTATAACAGTTTTTTTGACGATTGTGTTTTCGATATCGGGCGCTTTAATTGTATGGATGCATCGACCCTCTGGAACATGGGATGCATATATGATATACAATCGTACCGCACGTTTTGTCTATCGTGATCAATCCAACTGGCTACAATCTTTTTCCAAACAAATCGATCCTTACTTTAAAGCAGATTATCCGCTGCTGATCCCGCTTAATATTGCATCAGGCTGGGAGGTCATTGGACATGAAACCACTTATGTTCCGCTGGTATTCAGTGGACTTTTCATTTTCGCATGTACAGGATTGTTTGTAAGCGCGATTGCCTTAACGAAAAGCATCTGGCAGGCAGGCGTAGGGTTGACAATTTTGTTAAACACGACATTTTTTATAATGAATGGCGCCTCACAAACCGCAGATGTCCCGCTTTCGTTTTTTATTCTGTCAACAGTTGCATTGATATATTTGTTTGTATTTAAGCAAAATCCCCGTTTTTTGATTCTTGCTGGTATAACCTCCGGTTTAGCGGGATGGACTAAGAATGAGGGTATCCTTTTGATAATTACCATGTTTGCTGCATTGTTTATTTCTTTTTTAAAGCCATCTCCTCTCCGTCCGCTTGGTCACTACCTTACAGGATTGATAATACCACTTGTTTTCATCGCATATTTCAAGCTTTTCCTTGCCCCACCCAGCGACCTCTTTAGCAACGGCGTTACACGATCTATTCAACAGATTCTTGAATGGCCGCGCTATATTACAATTTTTAGCTCCTACGTATCACATATTCTTGCATTTGGCGAATCGGCTCTTGGAATAATACCTGTTCTCCTGATATACGCGTTGATATTCAATTTTTCTCCGAACAAAAGACTTCTGCCTGCTTACATGACCATTTTATTAATGGTGGTGTTCCAAATGACAGGTTATTACATTATTTATTTAATTACACCAAATCCTTTAGACTGGCAACTTACATTTTCATTCGAACGAGTTTTGCTCCCTATTTATCTACCGATGCTTTTTTTGTTCTTTGTTCTGGTCACAGATATACAAGTCGCATTAAATTTTAAAGAAAATAAGAAACAATCAGAGAACACCGTATGATGATCAAGTGGTTTCAGCGAGGCGTGATAGTTTTAATCATCCTCGCAAGCCTTTACGCAAGCATCCAAAATTTGATCTCGACAAAAGATTTGGGGAGCATAACCGACGATCCCGTTGCGGACTGGGAAATACGTTTCGGACCCCTTAAGGCACAGCTTCCATTCAAGCGCGGAGTAGTCGGTTACATCTCCGACTCAAGTATCCCCGGGGTGAGTTACAACACCGCCAACGATGAAGGCGAATATGTTTTGACTCAATATGCGATCGCTCCCATTATTATTGTCAAAGGCACAAACCAGGAATGGAACATTGCCAACCTGGACAAAGCCGCCTACGCTGTTTGGAGCACAACCAATCATGGACAATTTGAAGTGATACCCTTTAAGGACAAACTCTACCTGCTCCATCGGTTGAAGAAGTAACACCCGCATGATCTTAGTTTTTCTATTCCCTGTCCTGGCAGGGGGGATGATTGTTCATCTATTATGGCCCGACCGTGAAGGCCGGGCGATGTTGTTGAAAGCATTCCTCGGAATTGGGGTCGGGCTTGGGTTGTGGTCCTTGCTATATTTTCTTTATATGTTATTTTTCGCAGGCCTGCATTGGTTCATAGTCATCCAATTCGCAATCTTCATCGGTTTGTTGGGGACTACAATATGGAAGGAGAGAAAACGAAGCCGGGAGTCACAGGAGCGTTGGAAACTGCTGCGACTGACGCGCATGCAGGGTATCCTGGTGGGGTTCAGCTGTCTTGTCTTCCTGGTCTCGCTTTCAAGCACTGCCAGCTATCTCTTGCGGAGAAAGCAGGGCGATTGGGATGCGTGGATGATGTTCAACCGCGCGGCGCGTTTTGTTTACCGGGACCCGGCGAATTGGCTGGATTCGTTCTCGCACCAAATGGACCCGATCTTCCACGCCGATTATCCTTTGCTTCTCGCCATGAACGTGGCTTCGGGTTGGGACACGCTCGGCAGCGAGACACCACACGTACCTATGGTCTTAAGTGCACTTTTCGCCGTCGCCTGCGCAGGATTGATGGTCGGCGCACTGGCGTCCGTTAAATCGGTGGGACAGGCTGCCCTAGGGTTGATCGTTTTGTGGGGAATCCCCTTAGTGGTCAACGAAGGCTCACGGGAGATGGCCGATTTGCCACTGGCTTTCTTTATCCTGGCAACCGGGATCTTGATTTATCTTTTCGTCCTTTACCGTAAACCGGGACTGATAGCCCTCGCCGGTCTGACAGCCGGCCTGGCGGCCTGGACAAAAAACGAAGGCAGCTTATTTGTGGTTGCCACAGGATTGGCGTTGCTTATCGCCTTCTTCCGCGAGAGACCGTTTCGCATCCTTTCCTGGTACGCCATGGGACTCGCCCTGCCTTTAGCCGTCGTACTCTATTTCAAACTCTTCCTTGCCCCGCCCAGCGATGTATTAAGCAGCGGCCCAACGCGTTCGATGGCGCAGGCTTTGGATATTTCCCGCCATGTGCAGATACTTCAATCCTTCTGGGGCGAATTCAAGGGCTTCGGCAGCTGGGGGATTACTGGATTATCCTACGGGATCATCCCGGTCCTCTTGATTTATTATCTCCTATTTCGTGCAGGCGTTGTCAAGGAACATCGCACAGCTTATGGTGCAGGGATTACAATGCTGGTGATCCAAATTCTTGGTTATTACGCCATTTACCTGATTACACCTTACGACTTGACGTGGCATCTTTATTATTCCGCTGAACGGGTTATCCTTCAAATTTTCCCGCTGATCCTCTTCTTGATTCTCTCTGCCAGCCGGACCCCTGAATCTGCTTTCGACTCGAACACGGCAAACTGAAACGGAGCAAAGCATGCTGCTTGCCATTGACGTTGGCAATACCAACTTAACCCTTGGTCTCTACGAGGGGGACAAACTCGAACCGCACTGGAGGCTTGCCACCGACCCTGCGCGCATGCCCGATGAGTATGGACTGCAACTTCTCGGTCTGCTTGAACATGCCGGGTGCTCGGTCAAAGACCTGACCGGTGTCTGTCTGGCTTCCGTTGTTCCACAGCTAACCCAACGCGTCGCCCTGGCTTGCCGGGAATATCTCAAACAAGAGCCGCTGATAGTGGACACGGGTACCAAAACCGGCATCCGCATCCGTTATGAAGACCCGAAAGCGGTTGGCGCGGACCGGGTGGCCGACGCAGTTGCCACGATCCACCTTTTCGGCGGGCCGGCTTGCATCGTTGACTTCGGTACGGCTACCACATTCAACGCCCTAACTAAAGAAGGGGATTATCTTGGGGGCGCGATCACCGCGGGCATCAACTTGTCCGCGGATGCGCTCTTTACTCACACCGCGAAATTGCAGCGCATTGACCTCCAGCGTCCGCCTTCCGTCATAGGACGCAATACGCTCCACGCCATGCAATCGGGTCTATTATTTGGATACGTGTGTATGGTCGAGGGAATGGTGGTTCGCTTCAGGTCCGAACTCGGAAGCGATATGAAAGTCATAGCCACAGGCGGCCTGGCCGAAATAGTCGCCCAGGAGACCAAAGTCATTGACATCCTCGCCCCCTGGCTCACGCTGGATGGACTGCGGATCATCTGGGAACTCAACCATTAAATTAAGTTCAGTAAAGGTCGATTTCGAATATCCGATTTTAGGGGTGGGCGGGCTACGCCGCCCACCCCTAAAATCGGCCCTCTACTCACTATTCTGTGAATTACTGAATTTCACAACCACGGATCATAGAAAAAACGCTCCTAGCGTTTTTTCGTTAAAGGCAGGATTATGAATCACCAACGTTTTGTTCTTATTTTAATAGCTGCCCTTTTATTGACGGGTTGCAATGGAATGGTTTTTGCCTCACCCATTCTTACCCCCACGGCAACTGCCATACCTTTGACCTCGACCGGGACGCCTATTGTTAAACCATCCGCTACGCAGATGATCGTTTCAACTCCGGGTCTCTCCCCCACTCCGACTTCTACCTGGGTGGCGCAGGGGCCGGATCAGGTAAAAGTACCGATTCTGCTATATCATCATATCGCCGTTTCCCCAATCGGTAGTCGTTACTATGTCCCACCCGATAAATTTGAAACGGAGATCAAATTGCTGCATGATTGGGGTTATTCCCCCATTACAACCACCATGCTGGTTAATTCGATCAGAGCCGGGGCTTCTCTTCCTCCAAGACCGATCATCATTACTTTCGATGATGCGAATGAAGACAATTACATGAATGCTTTCCCCATTATGAAGAAATATGGATTTACCGGCGTGCTGTATCTCCCTTATGACTATATAGGAACGAACGGTTATCTAACCGTTGACCAGATCAAAGAAATGGCTGCAGCCGGATGGGAGATAGGCAGCCACAGCCTGACTCATTCGATAAATTTCCCGATCATGGACTCAGCGACCCTGCGCGCCGAAATCGTCGATTCCCGCAAAAAACTGACGGCTCTGCTTGGTCTGCCCATCCTGACATTCGCTTATCCGTTCGGCGATGCGCCTAATGCTGCTGTAGATTACGTCCACTTTGCAGGCTATATTGCGGGTATGGGTGCCACCGGATTCACTGCAGATCAAGGCACAGGGAATCTGTTCGTTTTGCAGCGCTGTGAGATCAAGGGCTCGGACGACGCCAAAAGCATGACTCGCTTCCTCCCCTGGTTGGGCGATCCTTCCTATTTGCCCACGAATACTCCCACTCCAACCGTAACGCCGACCTGGACACCCAAGCCAACCTGGACACCGTAATCTCGAGTTTCGGAACAAAGTAATACGATCGTAAGTCTATTAGGGAAAAGGAGTGCTTATGTCATCCAAGTCCTTCTTCTCCATCGTTCTAATATTCTTGACTGCTTGCTCCGCCCTCCTGGCGCCAACCCCCACTGACAGCGGGATTGTTGGACATGTAACCATCGGCCCAATATGCCCGGTAATGCAGATCGGGATTCCATGCCCGGACAAACCCTACCAGGCGACATTGACCATACTAACCACCGCCGGCCGAAGTAATGTCATTCAATTCAAGACCGACTCCAATGGTGCCTTCCAAACCGCCCTATCACCGGGAGAATATATTTTGCACCCTGAGTCGCCGGGTGTCATGCCCCATGCCGCGGAGATTTACTTTGTTGTATACGCGCACCAATTTACCCGCGTAGACGTTGCCTACGACAGCGGAATACGCTGATCACTGGTACTTACTAACAGCCTCGGTATGGAGCAGACGAAATATGACTCAACCCGAATCTGATAATTCCTCAAAAAAATAGGATGGGTCGGCAGAAGCCGCCGACCCATCCTATTTTTTCGATTTTCTCCCCTCTCCTTTTAGGACGCGAATGCGAAGCACGCGAAGCGGTATCTCCACCAGTGTCACTTCCAGCGGTGTCACTTATAGTATCACCACCAGTAGTTACACTCACT
>JBGQIO010000042.1:0-21006 GCA_041498515.1 Anaerolineae bacterium | reverse complement strand
GGAAGCATCCATCAAGACCTTTGCCCATCTATCAATAGCGGTATATTTTACAAGTAAAGGAGAAATATCATGGATTCGAAAGCAACTGTTCAAGCTCTTATGGATTCCATCCAGAAGGGTGATTTCGAGAAGGCCAAGTCATACCTTTCCAACGACTTTCAATTCAGCGGGCCTGTGCCTGAACCTATCAACGGCGAAGCATGGATGGGAATGAGCAAGAGTCTGAAAAAGGCTTTCTCAAACCTTGATTATCAATTCAAGGTGGAGAGCATGGATGGCGACACGGCTACCATCTCTGCTAAACTTAAAGGAACAAATAACGGCGATTTTGACCTGACAGGCATGCACATGGGCGTGATCCCTGCCACAAACAAGTCCTTTGCCGCAACACAAGAACATGGCAAAGCAATCGTCAAAGGCGATAAGGTTATTTCCTGGGCTAACAATCCAACGGAAGGTGCCGGCTTGATGGCGATCCTTGGACAACTCGGCGTCAAAACACCACCCATGTAGTTCCGCATCAAGAAAGTCAACCCCGCCCTAAGGCGGGGTTTTAGCATAATATTAAATTTCCATCCAAAATTTTCGAAACCCGCTGTCCAGGATTAGCCATCTCCGGCGTCTTTTATAATAACATTCGTCTTTGAAATTGCCTGAGAAAACATGAACGCCCTTTTTACAAGGGCGTTCTTTAGTTCGCTGGAATCAATGCGTCATTTTCCTTATGCTATCGAAATACTATTTTTAGACCTGGAAAGGCCTAACTAAACCAACAATAATAAATACCCTATTAATGAGGGCATTTTCCTTTTCTGTTATTCGATTTCAACCACCCAGCAGCTTACTAAGCCACTGTAAAAATCCAATAACGCACCCGGGGTTCGGTGCAGGCGTTGGTTGAGGTGTGGGGCTGGGAGCCGGCGTAGGTCCGGATATTGGCAGGTCGTTACCGGTCAAAGCCTTGTAATCGCTGGCTAACGCTTGTTGGTCTATCCCATCCACAAACTGCTTGGTCCCCAAATTTTCAGGCCAGATAACGACCCAGGCCTCCTCTGCCAGGTGGTTCCAAAAGTTGTCGGTGAATCCGGTTTCTTTCGCCCAGGTGATGAATCTTACATCGTTTGCGGACTGGCTCAGATACCCGCCGGCCAAAACGCAGTGACCACCGTCGAGGATCCCGCCTGGGTGATAATCCCACGGCTTGCCGGCATCGAAATCGTCTTGGTTCTCTTTCTGAACGTTGATGCCGAGCAGGATCCCACCGAATATGGATAACGCGGCTTTTATCTCATCGAGATTGGTGAAATCCACTTTGGCAAAAGCCACAGGCTTCGCGCCGTCGGGTCCGCCGTTTTTGATCAGATATTCAAGAAGTGTTTGAATATCCATGCCGTCATCCTGGTTGGGAAAGTTGGGGTTTTGGGTCTTGTAAATCTCATACACTTCCTGCTGGTTCGGATAATCTTCTTTGCTCGTAAGCTCGACGGATAAGAAGCGGCGCATATTAGCCCAGGCAACTGCGACACAGTCCCCCACCGCATCATTTCCAAGCATCTGCCAGCCGGACAGGGCGGACAAATAATCCTCGCTGAGTGGGTGGACGGGCACAGCTTTAAGGATATGGGCGAACGAGATTGCGGGAGCATTCTTGGGTGAACGACGACCAAGTTTTAACATTTTCATTGTCCTCCATATATTCCATACACTGCAACCCGATCACTCGCAAAGGCATGTCGTGCAATCGCCAGATCCGATGAACCCGAATTCGTAAATGGAATTACAGGGCTTTCATTTCCTCGAAACGAACATGCATATCCAGGACGTGCGTTTTAACTTCTCCGAGATGTTCATAGGATTCAGTTTGTTGGATAAAAGACTTTTCCTTAACTTGCATATGCTCCAATCCCTGGTCGGTGAAAAGTGCATATCCTCTCCAGCCGGTGGATTCAGCCACGTGATTCTTCAAAAGCCTGTGGACCAGGTTAACATCCGTCCCCAACAGGTCCTTAATGCCTGCCACTTGTTGGAGCAGGAAATCCCCATGATGCACCATGAACTTCAAATCGAGCGAGGGAATGGCCCGGCACGCCCGGCATGGACACGTTGACTTGAGGGAAAGCTCATTAGCCTGATTTCGAAAAGCCAAGTAGGTATGATCAATGAGGTCCAGAAGAGTTTTTCCATCCGGCAGTTTGCTTTCTTCAATGTAGGCAAAGACCCCATCGCCCTCCAGCTTCGAGACGGTAAGGATGCTGCTTAATTTACCGACAATGGCTTCCAGCAGATGTGAGATCGCGATGTCGGCGTGTTCGAGTTCCGTCTCTGCGAGAAAGAGGGTATAGCCGGAAATGTCGGCAAGCACCAAATAGCCCTTCTGTGTTTTTGATTCCATCGCCTGCTGTTCTCCTGTCAGCGCCTTGTACTATTCTAACTCTTTTAGGACGAATTTGGTCTGGTTTCTGATGCTCCTGCCGATCAGGATCAAATCCCTGCTGTGAAATTACTTGAGTAAACAGAAAAGCCCTTTATTAGGAGGGCGTTTATTGGTTTGACGGAATCAATTCTTCTGATTCCTTATTGCAGAGATTGACTTATTGATAACGAAAACAAAAGGTTTTGCTTTGCATCAGCGGCGCGACGAGTGATGTGCAAAAGAAAGTCACGCATAGACGGACTGACGTCGTGAGAGTCCCGCAATTGTCGTCGCTCGCGAAAATTATGTTCGTAGGCGGCGAAACAATAATGAATGGTTACCAAGTATTGGGTTTTGAAAACTTCCCATTCTTATCTGTCAGAATATAAGGGAATTGGCTGTTTTTGAGGACATTTTTACGGATGTTCTTGACAAACATGACGTGTGTCAAAAGTTTCACGCTTGGGTCTTTCTGCGGGTTGAGTAAACCAACAGGATTACCAAATTGTTCCGTGACCACTTGAATCGGCAATAGCAAATCTGAATCATTTGAGACTACAACGGCAAGTTCATAGTCTTTCCGAAAGCCGTCTAGCAGCAAATGAGTGGCAAGGTTCACATCTGAGCCTTTTTCTTCTGTTTTGATGACTTTGACGTAGCCGCTTCCGATGGGCGAACGCGGCATCATCACCTCATGTGAAAGAAAGCTGCCCTCGATAATTTTTAGATTAGGAATAGTTTGCAGGGCGCGCCAAAATGACGCTTGGCGGATCGGTTGAGAGGGATCATTTGGGCGAGATGAGACTCTAGCTGAGAAATATTTTATTTGCTGGATATTGTCAGTTGGTAGAAGCAGACGGCACATTTCTGCCAGATTTAGCCAACGATAGGGCGTATCCTTGATACAGCCATAATAAAGATTGAATCCGTCAATGTAGATGTTGGTTTTCATATGCCCTAGTTAAAACACAGAGACCGCCGTGAGGCGGTCTCGCACCAGGTTCGCCGAAGCTACTACTGGGGGATATGCCTCTATTATCGTCAAAAATGGCGATACTGTCAAGTGATTGTTTCAAACTTGGTAAACTCGCTCTTAGACCTCCGCGCGAAGGATGTAATGATAGGGTCTCACTGTCATAAATAGGATTATGCGGACCGGATTTATATATCTCGGGATAGTCATTACTGCCAAGCCAACATTTTTTCCTATTTTACTTCATTGTTCTGATGATGCGCTCGATGCTAACCCATAGTTACGGTTCTTATCCTGCTTGACCAACTCGGTGAGGATGCGGAATAACACTGGGTTGTAGACTGATAAAACAGAGACGCCCTTTTTAAAAATTAATTGAAAATAAAATTTGTACTGCTAGAAGAGTGATCCCGGCTAAAGGTGAAATGTCTTCACCACGACCGACTCAGATTGTAAGTCGCCGTGAGATTGATTTATAATCTTTTGACCCACTTCTTAAAAATAAACAGCCCGCATGAAGACCTTACAGGCTTATCTCCAAGATCACAAATACAGGCTGGCAATGGTTGCCTTGCTAGTTGCAGCCACCCTTCTCTCTTTTATCCTGGTGAGGGTGCGTGTTTCAGAAAATGATGGTACCCATTACAGCTATCTTTTTCTTATCCGGAATCTATTCCTTGCCTGGATTCCCCTCCTGGTTGCGCTGATCACAGAGAGCCTCGGGCTGTCCCACAAGGTATTCCGTGTCATCTTTCCACTTGGTTGTTTGATCTGGCTGATCTTCCTTCCCAACGCACCCTACCTCCTGACCGATTTTCAACACCTGCGCCTATTCAGCGACAGCCCGAACTTATGGTTTGATGTGATCATGGTGGTCTGGTGCGCAATTACAGGTTTGTTCCTGGGCCTTGTCTCGCTTTATGTGATGCACCGGCTTGCCAGGCGTGAATGGGGCCGTATGGCCGGCTGGATCTTTGTCTTCACGGCGGCTCTGCTTTCCAGCGGAGGCGTTTACATCGGCCGCTTTCTTCGCTTTAAGAGTTGGGATGTCCTCCAAAACCCCTCCGGCCTGATCATTGACCTGCTGCAACAAGCGACCACTTCGGGTTCACGGACCCTCGGCTTTGTTTCTCTCTACACGCTGTTCTTTGTTTTCATATACATTGCATTTTATGTCTTTGGATATGTAATGCTGGGGGATTCTCGGGAGCAGTTCTAATAACCGGAACTGCTTCACCTTGGCCTGATTCCTTAGCATAGACCTCCGAGGTGATTAGGCTCGGAGGTTCATCCACATGCTCCCGGAGTTCATGGGAAATCCAGGCTGGGGCTTACGGGATATCCCCATACCACTCCGTCATACGATATTCGTGCGCTGCCTGCTCGGCGGGGGACTTCACCAAAGCTTGAGGGATATCCCCGTACCACTCGGTCATACGAAAAGCGTGCGCGGCCTGCTCTGCGGCGGACAGCACCAGAGCTTGTGGGATATCCCCATACCACTCCGTCATACGATAATCGTGCGCGGCCTGGTCAGCGTTGGACAGCACCAGACTTTGGGGCACTTCTCCGTATCGTTCAGTTAAGCGGTATTCGTGCTGAGCTTGCTGGTCCGATTGGCTGGCAGCCGGGTTTGCATTGGGAGCCTCGCTGGCCTTGGCGAAAGGCTGAAGAACCAGAAGCCCAACGACCACCAGAACAACAACGATGGTAACTTTGAACAGACGATTGGTAAACATTTCGACCTCCTCAAGCCGGTTGGATTTGCGCATTTCTGCGCCTCGGCCTTTTGTTGTCCTGACTGTAGCACCCGGGAGCTTACCCCACTTGCCATTTCTTACCAAAATTATCCAAGATACCGCGCGCTGTGCTATAAGGTTAAAAGCGTGCTATGCTAATTTCAAGAAGTTAATTCAGGCTGCTCTATTGGTGAGTGTGAATATGTCCAATTCCATCCCGACCAGTACCTTAGAGAAATTCACCGCTTTTGGGGATCTGTTGCGTTTTCTGCGACGACGCGCAGGTATCACGCAGCTTGAACTTTCGATTGCAGTCAATTACAGCGGTGCGCAGATCAGCCGCCTCGAACAGAATCTGCGCCTGCCCGACCTGACCACGATCGAAGCGCGCTTTGTCTCTGCGCTGGGGCTGGAAGAGGAGCCGAAAGCTGTGGCGCGCCTGCTGGATCTGGCGGCCAACGTGAGGCGCGAGGATGCCCCGATCTTCGGATTGAGTCCGTATAAAGGGCTGAATTATTTTGACGAGGCGGATGCCGACCTGTTCGTCGGGCGCGAAGCATTGACCGCCAAACTGGAGGAACGCGTCCTGGCACTGGCGAAAGGCCAGAAGCCAGGTGGCATAAGGTTTCTCGCCATCCTCGGTGCCTCGGGCAGCGGAAAGTCGTCGTTGGTAAGAGCTGGGCTGGTGCCTGCCCTGCGCTGGAACAAGAGATCGGCGGAGTGGCCTATTCATATCCTCACTCCCACAGCCCATCCCCTCGAAAGCCTGGCAATGAGCCAGACCCCAAGTAACGGGTCTGTAGGAGCCACTGCGGCGCTGATGGACGATTTGATGCGCGATCCGCGCAGTCTCCAGCTTTTCATCAAGCGCGGGATGCAGGCCGGTACGGCTTTCCGTCTCTTGATCGTGGTGGACCAGTTCGAAGAACTATTCGCTCTGTGTCATTCTGAAGTGGAGCGCACCGCTTTCATCGATAATTTGCTCACCGTCGCATCGGAAGCGGATGGGTCGATAGTGGTGGTGATCACCCTGCGGGCGGACTTCTACGCTCACTGTGCCGGCTACCTCCAATTGCGTGAAGCTCTGGCCCAGGAGCAGGAGTATATAGGAGCGATGAACGACGAAGAGTTGCGCCGCGCGATAGAAGAGCCTGCCCAGCGCGGGCGCTGGGAGTTCGAGCCGGGGCTGGTGGATCAGCTGCTGCACGATGTGGGTCATGAACCTGGAGCGCTGCCGTTACTTTCCCATGCATTGCTGGAGACCTGGCAGCGCCGGCGTGGGCGCACGATGACGTTGAGCGGATATGCCGCCTCGGGGGGTGTGCGCGGGGCGATCGCTGAGACGGCCGAATCGGTCTTCGTGGACCAGTTTACGCATGAGCAGCAGGCCATCGCTCGACGCATCTTCCTGCGCTTGACTGAATTGGGTGATGAGACCGCCACCGGCGATACGCGCCGCCGGGCCACCTTCGATGAACTGATCTTGAAACCGGAAGAGGCCGAAACGACTCGAGCGGTATTGATGACCCTGGCGGATGCGCGGCTGATCACCACCAGCGAAGATTCCGTCGAGGTGGCGCATGAGGCCCTTATTCGAGAGTGGCCCACGCTGCGCGGCTGGCTGGAAGATGACCGTGAAAGTTTGCGCTTGCACAGGCATCTTACTGAGACAAGCCAGGAATGGTCTGCATTGAACCGCGAGCGGGATTTGCTATATCGCGGTGCGCGGCTGACACAGATCCGTGAATGGGCTGTTGCGCATCCTGACGAAATGAATGACCTGGAACGCACATTTATCGACGCCTCGCAGGCCGCTGCGGAGCGGGAAGCTGCCGAGCGTGAAGCCCAGCGGGAACGCGAATTGGAGGCTGCACAGAAACTGGCCGAGGAACAAAGGCAGCGCGCCGAAGAACAAATAAGATCAGCCAACCGGCTGCGGTCTCGCAACCGCCTCCTGACCGCCGTCGGTGCGGCAGCGTTGGTGCTGGCCTTGTTGGCCGTGTTGTTCGGCGTGCAATCCAGCTACAATTTGGGATTGGCCGGAAAGAATTTAGCCCGAGCCGAGAGTCTGCGCTTGGCGGCCGAAGCCAATTTCATTTTGTCCGACAATGGCAATGCGGAAACCGCCATACTCCTTAGTATTCGCGCTCTTAAGAGCGCTTACTCTTTTCAAGCCGATGCTGCCCTGGCACAGTCCCTGAATCATCTTTACAATCTGAAGATCTTAAGCGGCCATAACGGTTGGATCTATTCAGTAGCATACTCATCAGATGGAAAGTATGTGCTGACCGGCAGTCAGGACGGGACTGCCCGGCTCTGGGATGTACAAAATGGTCGGGAAGTCCAGCGGTTCACCGGACATAAGGGAGGCGTGTCCGCCGCAGCCTTCTCGCCGGATGGCAGGCTTGTGCTTACGGGTGGTAACGACAAGACGGCCCGCTTATGGGAGGTCGCCAGCGGAAAGGAGTTACGCGTCTTCACGGGTCACACGGATGGTCTTACGGCGGTGGCTTTCTCGCCCGACGGCCTAACCATCCTGACCGCCAGCGGCGATGATACCGCACGCCTGTGGGATCCCGCCACCGGCCAGGAAATCCGTGAATTCAACGGCCATACCGGCCTGGTGAGTGATGCGGTCTTTTCGCCCGATGGCCGCACCATTCTTACCGGCAGTTTTGACAATACCGCCCGCCTGTGGGATGCCGCAACTGGTCAGCCAATCCGTACCTTTATTCCGGCAGACACCGGTAATTCCAATCGCCGTGTCACCAGTGTAGCCTTCTCGCCCGATGGCAAATTCGTACTTATTGGCAGTGATGATCGCATGGCCTATTTATGGGAGGCAGCAACTGGCCAGGGAATTTGTACCTTTACCGGCCATACCGATACTGTGAACGATGTCGCCTTCTCGCCGGATGGAAAGTATGTGCTCACCGGCAGCGAGGATAAGACAGCCCGGGTATGGCAGTCGAATAACTGTCAGGAAGTCCGCCAGTATGTCGGTCATGAAAGTGGCGTGAAGGCTGTGGCCTTCAGCCCTGATGGCCTGTATGTACTGACAGGCAGCGAGGATGATACGGCTCGTTTGTGGGCTGCACCTGCTGCTGCGCCGCTTCGCACATTTAATCATCAGTCACCGAACTTCACGTTTTTCACTTACACTCCAGAAGGAGTAAAGGTGGTTACCCATGTAGGTGTCAACAGCGTCGCCTTCTCGCCTGACGGCAAATTCGTGCTTACAGGTGGTGATGATGGCGTAGCACGGCTATGGGATATCGGTTTAGCAAAGGAACTCCATGCTTTCATCGGCCATACCCAGAGCGTGACCAGCGTCGTTTTCTCTCCGGATGGTAAGCTTGTGCTCACCGGCAGTGCCGATCGTACTGCGAAATTGTGGGACGCTGAAACAGGTCAGTTGCTGCACACCCTCGCAGCCAATACCGAGGGCGTCGCGACCGCCGTCTTTTCCCCGGATGGCAAGTATCTGATCACGAGCGGGGGTTTATTCAGCTCTATCGGCTATGTAAGTAATTCAACGCTGTTGTGGGAGGTCTCGAATGGTCAACAGGTCCGTGTTTTCAACCTTGGTCCTTATGACACCTATAACGACACGTCTTCCATTGTGGCTTTCTCGCCGGATGGTAACAAAGTGGTGATTAAGGGCTTCACCTATGACGATGCAATTCTGTTCGATGTCAAAACCGGGCGGCAAATCTGCGACTTTATTGGCAGCCTCGCCTATGTAACCAGCGTGGCCTTTTCCCCGGATGGCAGGTATGTGTTGACCGGCAGTGAAGACAGGACCGCGCGGCTTTGGGATGCCCGGACGTGCCGGCAACTGCGGGTTTTCACCGACAATGTCTCGCTGGTCATCGCTGTGGCCTTCTCGCCTGATGGGAAATACGTGCTCACCGGTCATGACGACAACAAAGCGCGTCTGTGGAACACCGCCAGCGGCGCAGAGCTGCGCGAGTTCCAGGGCCACACTTCCTGGCTGAATTCCGTGGCTTTCTCGCCGGATGGCCGGTATGTGCTCACCGGCAGTGAAGACGGGACGGCGCGGCTATGGGACACCGATTATCACGATACCGTTAAGTTCGCTTGCTCCCTGGTCTGGCGCGATCTCACGACGGCGGAACGGCAACTGTACAGCATCACCGATAACGCGCCGACCTGTCCGAAACCATAGGCAGCCTGTTCGCTCCGCCTTAATACGCCGCTCAGAATTTGCGATGAATTCATTGAGGAAGGTTTCCTCTTCCAGGATCTACGTTGCACACCTTCGCTGCGCTTCGGCAAGTCCTTTCGACCGAAGGCGGCTGAAGAGAGTATCACTACACATACCGTCTATGAACGGTATTTTTCTTTGACTGAGCTGCATACGGGGATTACTTAATTGGTAGGGAGTGAAGCTTCTGCATTCTCACTCTTAGACCTCGGAGGTCTGTAAGTGGGGAGACCGATTTGGGAGATCTACAGCAAAGTCTGTAAAACATGATACGCCGTGGACGTTTCTTTACTTGACTCTAGAACACTTGTTCTGTATAATCATCGTGTTTGCTTTTGGAGACTCTCGGCTGGTTTTGTCTTGACTGCCTGCCCTTCATCTATTTTTCAATCCGTCCTCCTTCATTCGCGATGCCTAACTCCAACCCACGATTCCCGAATCCCAATTCCCGATTCTCGAAACCCGAATATCGAATATCGCTCTCCAATCATTTCTCTTCCTTTGTGTCCCGTCGTGCCCTTTGTGGTCAAATCTTTTCCTTCTCTTCTCCCATTCGAACCTCATTCGAACCTCCCGTTTTTTGAACCCCAATCACGGGTAATTTACGGGAAACGGGGACCATTCGAACCTTTTTATTTTTTGACGAAATCGTTCGATGGAAGGAGCTAAACGAAGAAATGGACAGAAATTTATTATTCAGGCTGGGTAGGGTTTACAGCTTGCCCTGCTTTTTATACAATAATTAAGTGACAAATGGTATATGACGGAGGGAATAAAAACCGCTATAGTAATTGATAATTGACTAATACTGTCTCTTTAATCTTCGGCTGCCTGATATTCTGTTGATCAAGGACATTCGGCGGAGTGCGAAACGGTCAAAATAAGAATCAATATTAAGATGGCGATGCGGGGGCATCTATAGACAAGATGGTATCCAACAGGGACCTGTTGGAACCTGGCTGTGAAAAAAGAGCAATCACGGACGACCCATTCAGCCGAAATAAATTAGATAAGTCGCCACTGAGTTCGCGAACTTCTTCGGGGGTCATGACGATTAGGGTACAAGGAGGCTCCTGTGACCAAATTTAATCGTCGAGATTTTCTGAGGATCAGTGCAGCGGCGCTGGGCTGGGCAGCCTTGGGCGACCTCCTGGCAGCCTGCGGCCGTGCTATCTCTGCGACGTCTCAATCCACCTTCCCAACTCTCTCTCCAATTAAAACGCATACCGCCGTACCGGCAGCGAGCGCTGTTCCAATGACCAATACGGTTCCTGCGGCGACGGCGACCCAGGCCAACTTCCCAGACCTCGCGGTGACCCGCAATGGTGAACCGGAGGCTCTGGTGCGCCGCGCCATCGCGGCCCTGGGCGGCATGGAGAGGTTCGTGGCAAAAGGGGCGAACGTGATCGTCAAGCCGAATATCTGCGTGGCTTACCACACCTATGAATATGCGGCGACGACCAATCCCTGGGTGGTCGGCACTTTGGTGAGGATGTGCTTCGAGGCCGGGGCTGGCAGGGTACAGGTGATGGACTTCCCCTTCGGCGGTACGGCGCAGGCAGCTTATGAGATCAGCGGCATTAAGCAGCAGGTGGAGGCTGCCGGCGGGGAGATGGTGGAGATGCCTATATTCAAGTACGTGACCTTGCCCATCCCCAATGCAGTCCACCTTAAGCAAGCAAATTTCTATGGCGACATCCTGAAAGCCGATACGTTGATCAATGTCCCGATCGCCAAGGTCCACAGCCTTTCCAGGCTGACGTTAGGGATGAAGAACCTGATGGGTTTAGTCCGCGACCGGCCGGTCCTGCACGCGAATCTCAGCCAGAATCTCGCAGACATTGCAAGCTTTGTGCGGCCCAAGCTGACCGTCGTGGACGCCGTGCGCGTGATGGTCTCGAACGGTCCCACCGGCGGCAGTCTGGATGATGTCAAGAAGCTGGACACGGTGGTTGCCAGCCCTGATATCGTTGCTGCCGATAGTTATGCGGCCACGGTCTTTGGTCTGCGACCGGAAGACCTGGGTTATGTCGTCGCCGGCACTAAGATGGGACTCGGCCGGAGCGATCTGCAAAACTTGAAAATCGAGGAGATCGCGGTCTCTTAATTGGACAACGAAATGGACGCGGTACCTGCAACAGTCATCAAAAAGGAATCGAAGAACAGGAAACGAAAAGTTCTTCGCAGCGGTCCCTGGGTGGTTGCGCGGAAAAGTGTTCAATACCTGACGCTGGTGGTCTTCCTCGTTTTGTTCTTATGGTCCCGGCAGGATGGTTGGGCCGGCGACGTCATCAATATTCCCTTGCGGTTGGACCCGCTTTTGATCCTGGCTCACCTACTTGCAAGCCGAACTATCCTCGCCGGCTCTGCATTGGCGCTCATCATTATTCTCATAACCGTGCTCTTTGGCCGGGCGTGGTGCGGCTGGTTGTGCCCGCTAGGTACAACCCTCGACCTGATCGCGCTTCACCGCTTGCGAAGCAATCAACCTATCCCGCCCGAGGGCTGGCGGCAGGTGAAATATACGCTGCTCCTGATCATCTTAGCAGCCGCGGCCTTCGGCAACCTGACCCTGTTGTTCCTCGATCCGTTGACTATCCTGCTGCGCACGCTGACCGTCAGCTTGTGGCCCGCGTTAAATCAGATCATTACAACATTGGAGACGATCCTTTATCCGGTTCCGGTCCTGTCTGGCCCTATCTCGACTTTCGATGCCTGGTTGAGACCGGGGTTCATGCCTCTCCAACCGGCATACTATCGGGACACGGTTCTGTTCGCCGCCTTCTTCCTGGGCTTGATCGCTCTTGACTTGTTTGCCTCCCGCTTCTGGTGCAGATATTTATGTCCGCTGGGTGGGTTCCTGGGCATGTTGAGCAAGGTGTCACTCTTTCGCCGGAGGCTGACTCAGGAGTGTAAAGGCTGCACCCTGTGTACGGAACTTTGCCCCACCGGCACCGTCAACCCGGCCAAAGGCTACGCCAGTGATCCTGGCGAGTGCACCATGTGCCTTGAATGTCTCGATACCTGCCCGCGCGGCCTGACTACCTTCAGTCCAAAATTTTCTTTGGCCGAGTGGAATGATTATGACCCAGGCCGGCGCGAGGCGCTCCTGGGGATCGGTACAGCCGTTGCCGCCGTCGCTTTGTTCCGTAGCGACGTCTTTGCCCGCCGCGAATTGCCAACCCTGCTGCGCCCACCGGGAGCCCCGGACGTTAATCCGGATGACATTGCCTTAACTCAATGCACGCGCTGCAGTGAATGCATGCGGGTCTGCCCGACGAATGGGCTGCAGCCCGCGGTGTTGGATGCGGGTGTAGAGGGTGTGGGCACGCCAGTGCTGATACCGCGGCTCGGGTATTGCGATTATTCCTGCAATGCTTGCGGGCAAGCCTGTCCGGTAAAAGCTATTCCGCCATCGAGCTTGGACGAGAAGCGCTTGCAAGTCATCGGGAAGGCATATATCGACGAAAACCGCTGCCTTGCCTGGTCGGATCACGTACCTTGCATCGTTTGCGAGGAGATGTGCCCTTTGCCCAAAAAGGCTGTCCAATTGGAGGACGCGGTAGTCTGGGGACCGGATGGGACCCAGGTGGCATTGCAGCTGCCGCACGTGCTGCGTGACCTTTGCATCGGTTGCGGGATCTGCGAATATAAGTGCCCCGTCAACAGCGAAGCCGCGATCCGAATTTACAATGTGCACGCGGGGGTACAATTTTAGGCAGCGAGGAATCTATATGCCGTTGGGACGCCAAATGTAGGAAAATCTACATTAATTATTTTAATATCATTTCACAAAACTGTGCAATAATATAGATGTATTTATCATTATAGTGAGACCTTATCGGGAAACAGAAAATAAAGGGCACAAGGAAGTATAGTGATATACGATACTGGTGAACCAAACTAACAAATCTTCGGTTATAAATTTGAATCTATAAAGTGGCTTTGGGGCAGTATCTTTTCTCACCGGAAGTGGTTGGATATGGAGGCTCAATGCCTGAGTTGTTTGACATCTATCTTACAACCGGTTGTCGTTTTATTCCGGATCTAGAAGATCTCTCCAAGATGATCGTCCTATTGGCTAATCCTGAGTGGCGTGCTCGTCTGGTGACGGAAGAGCCCGGTTTTCTGGGCTTAAATCTCCCGCGTGATGCTAGCTTGGTTTTGTTAGAAAGACTGAAATACTCAGAAACGAAGGCGCTGGGAATGCTTGTGCCTATTAGATATCGAGATGAGAAGGCTAGAGTTCTAACCGAAGCAGCGCAGTTGATAGCGGAAAAAGAGATAGAGCGAATCAAAGGGGAAAACCCAAATGTAAAATTGGAACCACTTAAATTTGTTCGCGAGAATATGATATGGTATACATTTGCATCCGAATCAATTGAATGGGTTCATCAGGGCAGAATCCCTGGCGCACTTTTTGTAAGTGTGGATAAGCTTGACGGCCATGTATGGCATGATGATGAGGTAAATAAACTATTAGCGGAGGAATTGCCCTAGCTCCTTCGGATGTGCTGTGCCCCACCATACTTATAAAGCCCTTACCCATGCTTGGGCTTTTAGTTCTTCCAGGCTAATTCAAAATCAAACGGTATTTTACGCATTGTGTCCATCGAACTAAAGTCAGCTAAAAACATTACCGTTGGATATTTGGTCAGCCAGGTAATTATCCTCGATGAGACCAAATAGTAATTTATTCGTACAGCCAGTTAGAACGGAGTCTCGAGCATGCAAAACCATTCCAACGCACGCCCATACCCGGTATGGATTTTGATCTTCCTGCAAGTTTTCTTAGGGCTGAACGCGTTAATCGGTGGAGGAGCATTCCTGCTGGCGCCGGATGGCCACTTGATACAGATGCCCCTCAGTAATTTGAAAAATACTCCGTTTTCCGATTTTCTTATACCTGGTTTGCTGCTTTTTATCTTTGTGGGGATCTTTCCGATCGCCGTTGCCTACAGTTTGTGGAAGCGACCTGCTTGGCGTTGGCCGAATATCCTTAATCCTTTTAAGCGAATTCACTGGAGCTGGGCTGGGTCACTGGCGGCGGGTGTGATCGCAATGATATGGATCGCGATCCAGGTACAGTGGTTGACTGTAGGATTGCTCCACATAATTATCTTTTGTTGGGGAGCGTTGCTCCTGCTGGTGACATCTCTTCCAATCATACGCCGGTATTACAGCCTTAAATCCTGACCGGAGCCAGGCTTTTACAGATCGACTATCAAACATTCGTCGTCAAATCCCCTTCACTTCCTCCGGCCCATCAGAAGTTAATGCAAACTGTTAGGCGAAAGTAGAGAGAAAGGTCTTAAATGCAGGTGTTTGCCACTGAACTGGAAGTTCTCGAACCCTATGCTGTAGCTTGTGCATGGCTGCTCTTCGCCCTGATTTTCTTTATCAGGAAAAGCCTCCGCAGACCTCAGAGACGATCCGCGATCGGCGCTCGTTGATCGGCTTGCTCCTTCAAATCGTGGGGTATGTGATCGTGCGGTTAGGCCTGCGGGCGCCAGCTGTCGGGTTCCTGAACCTGGGGTCTATCGGGGACGTAGGAGCTGCCATCATTGCCATTGGGTTTATGACAGCATCGCTGTATCTGACGTATGGCGCAGTGAAAACTCTGGGAAAGCAATGGAGTTTGGCAGCCCGCCTTGTGCAAGAACACCAATTGGTCACCGAGGGACCCTATCGTCTTGTACGGCATCCCATCTACACGGCTATGTTTGGTATGTTGATTGGCACAGCCATAGCAGTAAGTCAGTGGCAGGCCCTCATTATAAGTACAGCCGTTTTTCTGATAGGGACAATGTTGCGCATTCGCGCCGAAGAGCAGCTGCTTTTGGCCGCGTTTGGGGATACCTATCGGAACTATGCTCGGACAGTTCCAGTACTGATTCCGTGGTGGCATGGCGTATAACTGACACCGCGGATATTGGCATTCGTTGCCAATTACCAGATCCGAGCGAACAGGGATCAGACGCATTGAATCCAGCGTATCAAGGTCGACGTACTCAATTTGTCAAGGCGGGCCAATAAGTTGTGCGGCTTAAGTGTCGGAGCTGACTTCAACATAACTCACTGCAATCGAGCACTGGACGCCAGTCCATTCTCACCCAAGCAATGAGCAACGAAGGAGACGTTCATGATCGTACGAATGTGGCACGGACGTGTCGAAACGGCCAAGGCACAGGCATATCGAGAGTTTCTAAATCAGCGAGCCATCCCCGACTATAGGTCAGTGGCAGGCAATATCAGTGTTCATATTCTTGAGCGTCGGGTAGGGAAGGTCACCCACTTTGTTACTATGACGTTTTGGACAAGCATGGATGTGATCGCTGGTTTTGCAGGGGCCGATCCGGAAGTAGCGAAATATTATCCTGAAGACGCAGACTTTCTGCTCGAATTTGAGCCGACCGTGGTTCACTATGAAGTCGTGGGTCACTCGTAATTCATTGCGCTATGAATCACGTGGTTCATGAACTCCAGGATCACGGAATCCCTACTCCGGCGGGCAGCGGCAATCTCCTCCACTGCCCGTCTGGTTTCCGAGCTCTAATATCAGGAGCCTGCCTTTTTCTGCAGGAACTGAACTATCCCGTTAACTACACTCGGCGGTATGAAGCCGCCAAATCCCTGATGCCTGCCACCGAAGTTACCACCCTGTCCATAGCCTCCGTTCCCTTGGAATGCACCGGGGGTACCTGCAGCCGGGGGAGTACCTTGAGGAGGAGGAAAGGTGCCTACATTAGGTCCGAATCCGCCACCGCCTTGACCGGGTCCCATCATAGTTATTCCAGCCTGTTGAAAGGTAGTGAAAATATCCTGCCTGCTTAGATTCATGGCCGTGATCGCCTGGATTTGTGAGGGTGTCATTGCGTTCCGGATCAATACGAATTGCGCTTGAACCTGCTGCATCATCGCTGTATTAGGCCGTGCACCGGGTGTACTCTGCGGTGTACCTTGCGGAGTGGCTGAGCTCTCCATTTGCTGCAACGATTGCCATAAAGGTAAAAGTTGAGCGGCTTGCTGTGCAGTCACGGCATTGGAGGTGCCATCCAGCTTGATAATTCCGGCGGCTAGCTGCAAGGCGGACGGTCCGGTTGCTGGCGTTCCGTTGACCGGCGCCGGATTCGATGAACCTGAGGAACCCGGATTCGCTGCTGACGATACGCTCGATGAATTGGATTGGGATGAACCTGCAAAAGCCCCGCACGCCGTCAATGCCAGGGCAAGAATGCTCAAAGTGGTAATGGTAATAATCTTTTTCACTTGATCTCCTTGTTTCTACAAGGGGGCTAGTATAACAAAGGCATTCTTATTACGGGTGTAGAAAATGTATTGGTTATATTAATATTAACTATGAAGGTTGAGTTCCAGCGCCGCAAATTTGACCAGTTTTTCCTTGCGAGGAGCAAGTTCGAAGCCCGAGGCGCTCGCAGAGATCCAACTCCTTATTTTATTAAGGCAGCCCCGTTGGATGGAGGGTTACATAACTGTCCACCTGACCAGTACAAGACTCCCCCATCGACGGGGGAGTCTTTTTTGTTCTTTGGCTAGAATGAGAATGGAGTTAACTTCCTATTGCACGAGAAAAGAGATGAATGAGTAACACTTTCAACAAAGAAAGAGATGAATAAAAATGACCGATCAAGCTGGTAATTGCCAGATCGCAAATTACAAATGGAAAAGCCTCTACAAAGTCGGCGGCGCGGCTGCCTTGATTGCCGGAGCGTTATTTCTGATCGCAGTCATCGACCTCATCATCACAGGGTTTCAACCCGGCGCTATAAACAGCTGGTTATTGCCTTTTCAAAATAATTGGCTCGTTGTAATCTTCAACCTGCATGCCGGATTCAGTGGGGTTCAGATAGGCCGACTGCATATTCTGAATTTATTGGATATCGCCATCCTGGCGCTTGTTAGCATTACGGTTCTCGGCCTCTACGCCGCCCTCAGGAGGACCAGTAAGATCTGGTCCATAATTGCATTAGCCCAACCCTTCCTCGGCATAGTGCGCTTCATTGGGACACAAAATGCCGGTCGCTCCTCGGCAATGGGTGCGGTATTGGTAATCTCAGCGGTCATGCTGCGAAATAATAACTTCAATAAAGCAATTGCTTATACGGGAATTCTTGCGAGTGTGCTCTTATTGGTCGGTGACTTTAGCGCAGGCATCATTCCTCCCTCAAACATCGTTGCCAGCCTCTTTGGGTTTGGGTACCTGCTGTTTATGATATGGTTCTTCCTGATCGCTCGAAGACTCTTCCGGTTGAGCTGAGCATCTTGTTCAAACGGGCAGGACAAGCTTTAGTGCATGACCCAGAGAGGCGTAAATCCAGTGTTTAAAAATAAAATCTGTAATTGTTAAATTACCTCTTATAGACCTCGGAGGTCGTGGAGACCTCCGAGGTCTACTTATTGTGTAGCCTGAAGGAGACCTTCGGGCTGATTCTCTTGATGTGAACTAAATGCAATTATTGGCTTTGTTTGACCACTCGAGCTGCACAGTATAAGCACCAACCTTTTTCGTCTTCCAGGCACAGATATCGCCGATCTCGCCGTTGTGGTCATCGTACCAACCCTGCCCAGGGACGGCGTCGGTGATCGCTTCGCACAATTCGTGGGAACTGGTGGAGGTCAGCGCGTCGAATGGAGCCAGCCCGCCGGCACACCCGCTGCATCCCGGATACGGCATGACCGCATAGAAGATCTGGCCTCCAATATTTTCATGGTAACCGCAAAATGCCTGGCAGGAGCGAGCGCCTCCCTGGCTGACGCTGACGCCCGGAGGCAAATAGACGAAGTAAAGTGTGTTTGGGGTGGGGTGAGGGAACGCGGCGTTGGTGCTGATCTCCTGCTGGAGCATATGCTGGATGGCGTGGTCAGTGACCGAATGGCGCAGGGTGGGCTTTACTATAGTTGCCGTGCCGATGCGCTTTCCGTGGCCAATTGATTTTCCCGGGACGCTGTACTCAGTGAGTTGGTCGATCAGGGGACTGGTTAGGATAAAGTCGAAGTATTGGTTGAGTTTTGACGCCATGTCGGTCTGCGGTGCCTGTTGCCAGGCGGGGCCCCAAAAGACAGTAAAGACTTGTACCGAAGTCAACAGCAGACCGCCGCGGTAGGTAAGTTTAGGCGGCGTTGCGCCTACAGCGAGCTGAGTTAGTTCCTCCGGAACATACAAAGGTACGATGCGGATCGAATCCCCCGGCCCGGCAAGCACCATTGGTCGTTCTATTGTATCTTTAGTCATCTTATCCTCCATACTATAAAGTGTCTGATCGATGAAATACTTCTAAAGGGGCGCTGCGCAAGATCCGCCTGCGTATCCAATCTATACACCTGCAAGAGTGCGATGTCAATATAGAAGGGCGTTTGGTTTTATTAATAATACCCCACCCGTACTCTATCTCTAATCTCTTTTATCCGTTCTTTGGAACAAACGCTCGATCACTCTCCCGGGCAGTGCCTTACTTCGATAGTCACGATACTTGAAACCGCAAAGCCCTTAAATACCTGGACGCCATATGTAACTTCGAAACGATGATGAAAGTGGTGGAAGGAATCAAAGAATGAGGTTGCGTGTGCGCCTAATGTGGCGATCTGCCGCCCATTTCGGTAAACGCGAACTCCGGTCTGATCGGGATCGGTATTTTTCCATCTAAATTCTACGGTCCACAGAGATGCATCCTCGTCCGTGGAAGAAATGGCCTGGCTCGTGCATGAGATGTTCAACGACTTGGGTTCACTGAGCGTATAAGCGGATTCTGCCGGCGCGAATACTTCGGGCAGGTTGTCCGTACCACCCGTCACGGTTGCGTATTCACCCGACAGCCAGCAGGTCGATCCGGGGTAATTTGGGGTTTCGATGACCCAGTAATTTGCAGATGTTTCTTTTGCGACCGGCACAGCGATCGTCCCGGGATGGACCGTGATCACTAAACCATAGGTTGTACCCGGCCCGGTGTAGCATTTCGTGTCCACGCTCACGGTCAGGACAGGCGCGCTGAAAGTAGGCAGCGGTGTGCCTGTCGGGGTTACCGTTGGAGTGGGAGTTGCAGTAGGTGCTTGTTGTGTGAAAGCCTGCAAGGTTTGCATGACCATAGTTGACACATGATCCAGGCCGGATAGCTGGGGTGTTGGCGAGCTGACGGGTGTTGTCCCAAGGTCAAGCGTCAGGCTGCATGCGAGCGCTGTGCTCGCCAGCAGTCCGAATGCGGTAAGAATTTTAATGGGAGAGGACATACCTTCGCCTCTCCATAATATACCCCAATTACGATTATTCAAGATATGTTTTATGTGTAGATTTTTACCGGAAAAGCTTTCAGGCCCCGGAGGTCTGCCTGGCTCTTATGATTTTTATTTCAGTTTTTTTATGAATTCGCGAGCCAGGCGGATGGCCTCTTGAGGATCCTTGTAAGGTTGTAACGATAGTTTAGGATGCGGATTGCCGCTGATCATTTTTGAAATTTTACGTCCCTGCTGATGGAGGCAGAGCACGGGCCTGCCTTCGTTGAGGGCAAAGGCGATCTCATAGCCGACACCGTGCGAAGGAACGCTTACTTCCGCGATCAGGGCTTCGGCTTTAAGGATCCAGGTCACATCCCGTTCATAGACCTCACGAGGTGCCGCGACAGCTTCCAGAGCGACGACATTCGATCCTGCAAGATGGGCAGTGGGGATTTCGTGGCCGTCAGCGAGCAGGGCCGCGGTCAGATCCTGATAGATGTGTTCGAACTCACGACCCCCGGTGATCGAACAGGCAAAGTAAATATTCATTTCTTTGGCAGCCGGGACAGAATGGACAGGTCTTTTTTCGCTTTTTTTTGTTCAGGCTCTTCGCCTTTCACGCGCTGGCTTTCAAGTTCGGCGCTGAAGGCCATCCAATCCTGAACCAGGATCACCAGGTGCGGTGTCTTGTCCTTGAAAAAAAAAGGCGAAAGGAAAAGTCGCAAGGTTGAGACCGGCATGGGAAACGCATTCAATTCGACGACGACAGCCGTCAGTTTGAAAAGCGGTTCAAGGATCTCCCGATTAAATCCGCGTAAACTTCTGGGTGGGAACAGCACTGCGAGGTTTGCGGATGTTGCGCGGCGGATGCGTCGGTATGAGATTTTCATCCGCAAAAAGGGGGTCGCGACCAGGAGATGATCGCTGAAAGGCTGGACGTAGGCGCTTTTCCGCATGACCAACATGGTCAATGAAATCAGGACGGCCGCCGCGCCCACGCTGGCCAGGGTCTCCCAACGCCAGGGTTCGGTCAGGCGCTTGTAGAGGTTTTGATATAACCACCAGGCAAGCGCCAGCAAAGCGAGCCCCAGAAAAAAAAGGGCCGGCCACCAGCGGTCCATCATGCGGGTATAGATTACGAGTGGATAGCGTTTTCCCGCTTTTGCCATACTGCTTATTCTTCTGAATCGGAGGGCCTGATCGTCCGTTCGCCTCGTTCGCCCGCTTGGGGCTCGCCGGTGTTCAGCTTTTCGCCCAATCGGCCGATGGCTTGTTCAAGATGCTCTCCGCGCAGACTGAAGGTGATGTCGCCGCGCGTCTTTTCGATGATGCTGCGCGCCAGGTCGGTCTGACGGCGCAGGCCGTTGGTGATGGCGTCCGGATAATCCATGGTGACCAGCACGGAAAAGATATCGTCCATGAT
>JBGQIO010000041.1:0-21823 GCA_041498515.1 Anaerolineae bacterium | reverse complement strand
GCTTTAAGTGTGACGCTGATGAACGACATCAGCAAACCCATCAAGAACCCAACCAGCGCCGCGATCAACAAACCCAGCCACAAGTTCCCAGTGGTCAAAGCCACGTAAAAGGCTGCAAACCCGCCCAAAAGCATGACGCCGTCTTCCCCCAGGTTTACCACTCCGGAGGTTTGCGAAAAAGTCTCTCCGATGGCGGCATACAGGAAGGGAGTTGCCAGCCGGATCATCGAGGTCAGAATACCCGCCACAATTCCCATGGATAGGACGTCTTTCATGACTTTTCCTCCTCGTCTTTCTGGACCGCAAGCTTCCGGGAGGCAGCCCAGCGCCGGGACCAGAGCGCAGAGCCGGATACAAATAGCACCACCAAACCGAGAATAGCATCGATCAAAGCAGATGGGACCTGTACTGTGCGCTGCATTTGAGCCGCCCCTACCAGCAGGCCCCCAAACAGGATTGAAGCGGGGATCAGACCCAACGGGTGAAGACTGCCAAGTAAGGCTGCGACAATTCCTGTGAAGCCATATCCGCTGGTGATGCCTTCCAGGAGGCGATGTTGTACACCGATGACCTCGATCGCTCCTGCCAATCCGGAAAACCCGCCGGCCAGGGTCATCGAAAGCGCCTGGTACATGGGGACATTGATCCCTGAATATCGGGAGGCCTGAGGATTAAATCCTACAGCTCGGATGCGATAACCGATGGTCGTGCGCCATAGGAATATGTACACCACCACGGCTAATGCAACTGCCAGGATCACCCCGGCATGCAGGAGAGTTTGCGGCACCAGTCGAGGCAGCCAGACCTGTTGAGGGAGACGAGCAGATTGGGCCAGAAAGGTCCCTGCTGCGATCCCGGTTGGATCCATGAGCGGACCGCGGAGAAGCATGTTCATCAGCTGCAAGGCAATGGAGTTCATCATGATCGTGCTCAGGATTTCGTTCACGTTGAGACGGGCTTTCAATATTCCTGGGACGAAACCCCAGGCGCCTCCTGCAAGAAAGCCCATGATCAGGGTGGCAGGAATCAACAGCGCGCCGGGCCAGGTGTGAAAAGTGAGGGGAAACCAGGTGGCCATCAGGGCGCCGAGGATGATCTGGCCTTCTCCGCCGATGTTGATGACGTTGGCACGGAATGCTATGCAGATCCCCAGACCCACGAGAAGTAAGGGAGTGGCTTTTACCAAGGATTGGGTAATTCCGGAGACGCTGCCTGCTGCACCGTTGATCAGGGCCGTATAGGCGGCAATGGGATCGGCTTTTAGGATGACCAGCATAACGGCGCCGATCAGTAAAGCAACCAGCACTCCTGCCACCGGCAGGAAAATATTCAGGACTATATTGGCCCCGTCAAAACCCGGTCGCCGCAAGGACGAGAGATCCTTGGCAGCGTTCTTATCTGTGGCAGCGTTTTTAGCTGTCATGCCTTTTTCTCCGATGCGAGAGGGCGTTGCCGGAATATCGAAAAATAATAGATTTCACCCTGTGTTGCGATCATATGATCCGATGGATAACCGATCCCTGTTAAGACTGTGCTTAAGGGTTGGGTTTTCATAATTTAATTGCCTATCCGGCGAATCACATGAAAGTCAAAGTAGTCAGGGACGAAATAACTGATCGAATAATCCACGACGGTGTTATCTTGAGTGAACAGCTTGGCTTCCAGCCTCAGTAGAGGAGTTTTAGGTGGAATTTCCAACTGGCGAGCCAGGATGGAATCCACTGCAACAGCCGCCAGTCCGGTAAATGAGTAAGTCAGCATCGGCCTGCCGCGTTTCAGGAAAATATCAAGAACGGAACCGTGGAACATTTCTTCAAGTTCCTCCTTGCGCAGATATTTTGTGAGGATCGCATCCCAGAGGTGGGCGACCGGTTTTTTGTCGATCAGGATCGTGCGGGCTACCGACAAGATCTGTTCGTTAGGGTCGCATTCCAAGCCGGCGATTTCAACGTGATTCGGCGGACGCTCCTCGATCTCGACCTTGCCCATTTCTGTTTTTAATCCCCTGCGACTGGCGATATGTTCGATGCTTTCAAGCACCTCGAGGCCGCTCTCAAGACGGTTTGCGCGAGATGGAGAAACGAAGGTGCCCACCCCATGTTTGCGGACGATCATGCCTTCCGATTGCAGGTTGTGGAGCGCCTCGCGCAAGGTGGGCCGGGAGATTCCCAGTTGCTCGGCAAAGGCTCCTTCTGAAGGGAATTTTTGGCCGGGCACGTAGGTGCCATTCTCAATGAGATCGCGCAGATAAAGTTGTGCTTGATAATGAAGGGAAGCATTGGTGGTCTTGATTCGTCTCAGCCCGGAAGCCATACTACCTCATTTGGCAGACGTCTGATGTCAGACCTCTGATGACCATTGCTGTTAGTATAGCTAGTCACACCTTTGGAGTCATGTGTTTTTTGTCATCGAACTCCTATTACAAGATAGTAATACCCGCGACAAGGTACTCTATTGCCATGCAAGCGTCTTTTAGAATTAACCGACAGGAACCATTAAAAGATGGGATTTGGTGAATTTCTTATCCTCCCCCGATTTGAATCTGAACCCGATTAAATGTATACTTAGATTGTTCCCTACGGAAAGGAGGTCAGATGTTTGAGATAATCCTGCTCGCCGTAGATGGTTCCGAACACGGGCTGCACGCCGCAAAAACCGCGGGTGACCTGGCACGCGCGGTTAATGCGAAAGACCTGCGCATTGTAGTGGCCTTCGAGCCGATCCCCTCTTATCTGGGAGAGCCAAACCTAAGCGAGGTTATCGCGGCTCGCAAAATAGAAGCGAAAGAGATCCTGGAAAAAGCACAGGCAGTGATTGGCAGTGTCCCTGCAGAGATCAACACAGAAATGATCGAGGGTTCAATCGCTGAGGCGATCATTGACGTAGCCAGTGTACGTAAATCCGACGTGATCGTGATGGGTTCACGCGGCCTAAGCCGTCTGGCAGGTGCATTGCTGGGCAGCAACAGCCAGAAAGTGGTCAGCCACGCGCATTGCCCAGTGCTTATCGTACGATAGCAGGTAGGAACTAGCTGCTGGCCCGCTGCTCGGCCTCGGCAAATTCTTCGGGTGTATTTACGTTCCAGAAAGCCAGGCCATCAGGATCGTATCGTGCAAGTTCATTGGGCGTCAGTCTACGGATATTTACCTGTGGAAACCAGGAAATCATCCGCCACTGATCGGCTTCAATAGCCGTCTCGATCGCGGGAATACACGTCCCGCGTCGATAGACAGCATGCAGTGGTTCAAAACCCTCTGAGGTCTCGGCAATGACGATGTCCGCCTCTTCCTGGCTCAAAAAGCCGGCTGCTGCCACGAGAAGCGGCGCGCTGGCGAATGGCATATCGCAGGCAACCACGGCAACGCTTGGGTACTTTGCAGAAATAAGTGCAGTATACAGTCCGCCTAAAGGCCCACGCCCCGGTTTTACATCCGGTATGAGCGGCAGGTTCAGAAATGCATAATCTTCAGGCTGATTAGTGGTAATGAGGAGTTCATCTGCAACTGGCGTGAGACGCTCGATCACGCGGTGAATCAGTGGGCACCCCAAGAATAGTTTGAGCGCCTTATTCTCGCCCATGCGTGTGGATTGGCCTCCAGCTTGAATTACAATACTCAACATAATGTGCGCCTATCCGTAAACTCGGGGAGGAAATCGTCCCGCCCAGCCCTACAGAACGGGATCTTTGACTGAGCGAGACCGTTTCCTTCATATATTTATATCAACCTGGATTATAATAGCGAACATTTTTTGGAGGCATTAATGTCAACAATTTTCCGCAGGAGGAGTGGTTGGACAGCCGTCACCCTTCTGACCGTTGTGGCCGCGATCTATTTCATTGGCGGTTCCCTGAATTCCGGATCCGCGCCTCCCGTCCCGTTATCTGCTGTGGCGCAGCCTGTGGGCGATTTACCCAATATGCCCGTTAAGCCGCAGCCAAAAGAGATCACATTCGACGGCTGTCCACCGGAAGGTATAGGCGGCGACAGCGAACTAAACCTGTTGAAAAATCGTGTTGACCAGGCCAAGTATCTTCCTGTATCCTTTGATTCACTAACCACGCTCACCTGGCCTAAAAGCGTCGAAGGGCAGGAAATGAAAGACTGGTCTCCTTCTAATATGGCCTTCATCGAGCAATACCAGGGTATCCCGGTCATGGTCGAAGGGTATATATTAAGTATTCGGGAAGGCCTTCCCGAATCGGCAAATTGCAACCGCACCAATGGCAGCAGCCTCGACTGGCAGATTTTCTTCTCGAACAATCCGCGAGATGATCGTTCGCAGGCCGTGATCGTGGAAGTGACACCGCGCGTACGGTTGGACCACAAATGGACAATCGATCTTATCCATTCTGTATTCATGGGGGATCATTTGCCAATGCGTGTCAGCGGCTGGCTTTATTTTGACCCGGAACATCCCGACGATGTTGGTCAGATACGTGCTACACTTTGGGAGATCCAACCCGTGATGCAGATCGAAGTCTTTCAAAACGGACGGTGGATCCCGTTGGATAAACTTGCAAATTAGCAGCCAATCTGTTTGCGGATCACTCAACTTTGAATTCAAAGTAAAAGAAGATTATAACAACGCCCATCCATTGAAACTTTATTGTTTGCAAACACCCATTGACCGCTAAGGAGGTTAATATGGCACCCTTAGCCGATATTCTGGACGAATTAACTGTGGAGGGGTCTCTATACGAGCGGCTGCCCGACAATGCGGTACGCTGCTTTGCCTGCGGTCATCGCTGCCTGATCCGCGAGGGCAGACGCGGGATTTGTCAGGTGCGGTTCAATAAAGGGGGTGAACTGCGCGTGCCGTGGGGGTATGTCGCTGCCCTGCAATCTGACCCGATCGAAAAGAAGCCGTTCCATCATGTGATGCCCGGCTCGAACGCATTAACATTCGGGATGCTCGGATGTGATTTCCATTGCGGCTACTGCCAAAACTTTTTGACCTCTCAAGCCATGCGCGATCCTGCCTGTGATTCTTCGATCAACCTGGTCCGCAAGATTACCCCCAAAGGCATGGTCGATCTAGCACACCGTACGAAGGCCTCCGTGGTCGTATCTTCCTATAATGAGCCCCTGATCACTAGCGAATGGGCGGTTGGTATTTTCAAAGAGGCCAAAACCGCCGGATTGATGTGTGCCTACGTCTCGAATGGGAATAATACACCGGAAGTTATGGAGTATATCCGTCCCTATATCAGCGCTTACAAGGTAGATCTTAAGTGTATGCAGGAGAAAAATTATCACAAGCTGGGCGGTGTGCTTAAGAATACCCTGGATGGGATCAAGCGCGCACATGAACTCGGCTTGTGGGTCGAGATCGTAACGCTGACCATTCCCGGCTTCAATGATTCAAATGACGAACTATGGGAGGCCGCGCGCTTCATTGCCGGCGTCTCGCAGGACATCCCCTGGCATGTGACCGCTTTCCATAAGGATTACAAGATGACCGACCCCGATAACACGGATGCGCGCACTTTATTGCGCGCGGCAGAGATCGGGCGTGAAGCCGGACTGCGTTATGTATACGCGGGTAATCTTCCCGGCCAGGTGGAGGAATACGAGCATACATTTTGTTCCAATTGCAATGAGCTCTTGATCAAACGTTCGGGCTATGTCGTCCTCGAATATCGGCTGACTGCCTCGGGGTGCTGCCCGCACTGCGGAACAAAGCTGCCGGGATTATGGCCGCAGGACCCTGCCAGCGTACGGTTGAATGGATATGGTGTCCCGATTCCGGTGTATTGACAAGCCAGTTTTGCTGTATAATCACACCTACTTAATAAATCTCACCTGTGAAGGAGGTGAGGAACAAAAGCATATACTTCAATTTCGTTTTCCCCATCGTCGTATTCAAATTCAAATCCCAATCCTAATTCTCTGTAGGAGGAGAAACCGTGAATCATAAACTGTACGCAATGCTCGCAGTGCTCGTCCTTGCCAGCATGGTTATGTCTGGTTGTGCTCCGGCAGCGACAGCCACTTCCGCACCGGCCCCTGCTTCCACCCAGGCGCCAGCAGCTACTGCAGCTCCCGCTCCCACTGCTACTTCCGCACCGAAGATCGCTACAATCGCCTTACAGCAAGAGCCGGACAACATGAATGCCCTCTTCAGCAGCATGTCCTATGTAGCGTATATTAGCCAGTTTACCCTGATTGGTCTGGCTAAATGGGATGACAAAAATAACTTCATCCCCGATCTGGCGTCCGACATTCCGACGACCGCAAACGGCGGCGTTTCGGCCGATGGCCTGACCATTACCTGGAAGTTGAAGCCAAACCTCAAATGGTCCGATGGACAGCCGCTGACTTCGAAGGATGTGGCTTTCACCTGGCAGGTTTTGGTGGATCCCAAGAACGCCGTGTATACTCGTACCGGCTATGACCAGATAACCAGCGTCGATACTCCCGATGATCAAACGGCTGTGCTCCATTTCAAGGCAGTCTTCGCAGGCTGGCAGATCTTGTTCACACAGGGCCCGAACAACAACGGCGGGTTGCTGCCTGTGCACATCTTGCAGGGCAAATCGGGCCTAGAGAAAGATCCATTCATTCACCTGCCGACCGTTTTCTCCGGGCCGTTCATGATCACTGAATGGGTAGCGGGCGATCATATGACTCTGCTCCCCAACCCCAACTACTGGCAGGGCACTCCCAAACTTTCCCAGCTCAACATCAAGTTCGTGCCTGATTCCAACACTGCGCTGGCCGCGCTTAAGAACGGCGATGTGGATCTCGTACCCGATTTCGCTGAGTCCGACATCCCGACTCTGTCGGCCCTGGAACCTGCCCAACACTTACGCGTCGATGCAAGCCCTTTCTTTGAGCACCTGTTCTTCAACCTCGGCATCACCAACAGCACGATAAAAGATGACAGCGGCAAGGTAGTCGGTAACAGCGATGTGGCCGGCTTCTGCCCCTTCCAGGACGTGAACGTGCGCAAGGCCCTCATGCTCGGCATCGACCGCGACACGATCGTCAAGACCCTCTTGTTCGGGAAGACCACCCAACCTGCTTCGCTGTGGCCGAACTCCACCTGGTACAACACCAGCTTGACGCCCTATCCTTATGACCCAACGCAGGCGGCTCAATTGCTGGATACGGCTGGCTACAAAGTCGGTTCAGATGGCATCCGTGCCGGTACCTGCAATGGCAAGCCGGTGAAGTTCTCGTTAAAGCTCGAGACCACTGTCAAGGCGCTTCGCCAGGACGAGCAGGCAGCGATCCAGGCCAACCTGAAGCAGATCGGCATCGAAGTCAAGACGATCGCTACCCCGGCCGGCACGTTCTTCGGCTCTTACACCGAAGGCGCCAATATGGCAACCGGAAAGTTCGACATGGCCATCTTCACTACCGGCTTCTACCCCGATCCTTATACCGGTACCTTCCTGTGCAACCACATTCCGAGCAAGGCCGACCCAGGCGGTGACAACGACTATCACTACTGCGACCAGTCCGGCCAGACGGAAACGATGTTCAACCAACTGGCCACTCAAGCCGATCCGGTTGCGCGCAAGACAGCGGTGGACGCAATTCAAAAATACCAATATGATAATGTCCTGTTCATCCCGCTGTACGCCCGCGCTAATGTGTTTGGCTATTCCGATCGCTTTGTGTTCCCGCCCACCTCGGGTTACAGTGACTGGGGATGGGACGCTTTTGACTTTGATGTTAAATAGGCTAATCAACTAAACGGACCCGAATAGACCTGCAAGTGCGTACGCACTTGCAGGTCTTAAAAATCCAGCCTGAAAGGTGATCGAAGTTAAGGCACCAGAGCCATAACAATTTAGAGTTTTCGATTACCATTGACGGAGAGAAAGGAACCTGTCATGTGGGCTTACCTGTTGCGGCGAATTCTGCAAGGCATTTTGATCCTGTTTATCATCACAATTCTATGCTTTATATTGACGCGGCTGTCTTCGGACCCAATGGCACAGTATGCCAACAAGCAAGGCCTGTCAGAGGCTGACCGCGCGGAAATCCGCCTGCGGTTGGGACTCGATCAGCCTATGCCGCTCCAGTATGTAAAATGGCTCGGCCTGGCCCTGCAGGGAGATATGGGTGACTCCTTCTTCTCTCATCAGCCTGTGGTGCTCCTGATCCAGCAACGTCTCCCGCTGACCCTCGTCCTGATGTTCACGGCCGAGGTTTTCATTATCGCCATTGCACTCGTGCTCGGCCTTGTATCCGCGATCAAACAGTACTCATTCACGGATAACCTGATCACCTCCTTTTCATTCATCGGATATTCCATGCCGATCTTCTTCATAGCGCTGGGCAGTATGCAGATTTTTGCAGTGCAGTTTAAACTCTGGGGATTACCCTATCTTCCCACTGGGGCAGATATCTGGAATCCCAAAGACCCGCTGCAACTCGCGCGGCACCTCGTCTTGCCTGTTTTCTGCCTGGTGGCAATCCAAACTGCGGGTTACTCACGCTACCTGCGTTCGAGCATACTCGAAGTGCTCGGCATGGATTACGTCCGCACCGCTCATGCCAAAGGGTTGAGCAAACGCACAGTGCTTTATAAGCATGCTCTCCGCAATGCCATCCTGCCCTTCGTCACCGTCGTGGGCCTGGATATTCCCTTCCTGTTGGGCGGCGCGCTCGTAACCGAAACCATCTTTGCCTGGCCCGGCATGGGACGCCTGTTCTGGGAATATGCCCAGCGGGGAGATTACCCGGTGGTGCTTGGCGTACTTTTACTCTCGTCCACGGCCATTGTATTCTTTACCATCGTTGTTGACATGGCATATACAATGGTTGATCCCCGTATTAGATTGAGTTAAATCCTATGAACGCTGAAAACGCTTCCGTTCCACTTCTTGATTTAACTGCCGCCGAGTCGACCGGTGTTGCTTTGACGCCTGGCCAGCTTACCTGGCGGCGTTTCCGCAAGCATCGCATGGCTTTGATCGGTGCAGTCGGCGTTACATTCCTGTTCCTGTTCATTATCGTCGGCTCGATCGTCGTTCCAGAAAGCGGTGCCAACAATATTGACCTCTACCACCGGCTGACCGGGCCGACCGCAGTCCACTGGTTTGGCAGTGACAGCACCGGCCGCGATGTATTCAACCGTATCATTTATGGAGGCCAGATCTCGCTCTTCATTGGCGTATTGGCTGTTGTGTTGGAGGTCTCCCTTGGAACTGTGATCGGCGGAGTGGCAGCTTACTTTGGGGGCTGGGTGGATGCCGTCCTGATGCGCTTTACCGAAGCAATGCTGTCGATCCCCTCACTGTTCCTGCTCATTGTCCTGGCTAAATTCCTCGGCCAAAATGTGCCAACCCTCGACATCTTTGGACGTACGTTCAGCGGCAGCGTCGGTATTGTCATTCTGGTCATCGGGATGACTTCATGGATGTACCTGGCGCGCATCGTGCGCGCCAACGTACTATCTCTCAAAGAATTGGATTACATCTCCGCCTCCAAGGCGCTGGGTGCAAACAACCGGCGGATCTTCTTCAATCATCTGGTACCTAACACACTGGGTGCCATCATCGTGGCGTCTACACTCGGGGTGGCAAGTGCCATTCTCACCGAAGCCTATGTGTCCTTCCTGGGGCTGGGCGTCCAGCAACCGACTTCCACCTGGGGCAATATGATGGATCAGGCTCAATCCTTCATGATTCAAGGCGCCTGGTGGATGTGGGTCTTTCCCGGTTTGTTCATCGTCTTCACAATCCTGTGCATCAACCTGATGGGCGACGGCCTGCGCGACGCGTTCGATCCCCGCAGCTCAAGACATTTGTAAGATCGCACAGTCAAAAATTTAACGCGAAGACGCAAAGGTCTTAATCACCTTTGCGTCTTCTCTTTGAGGATTTTGGGGAGGATTTATGGATGAGAATCAACTCAGCCAAATGATTGTAGATGCGGCTATCGAGGTCCATCGCACGTTGGGCGGTCCTGGATTGCTCGAAAGCGTGTATCGGGATGCTCTTGCTCTAGAGATACGATGGCGAGGCTCAGCCGTAGAGGGCGAGAAACTAGTGCCGATCAAATACAAGGGGCAGACGATATGCACACCTTTGCGGCTTGATTTATTAGTGGGTCAGAGGGTAATTGTAGAATGCAAAGCAGTGATTGAACATAATCCAATCTTTGAATCTCAGGTCTTAACCTATTTGCGCTTAACAGGATTGAAGCTTGGTTTGGTCATCAACATCGGCCAGAGGCTTGTTAAACATGGCATTCACCGCGTCGTGAATGGTCTTTAATTGAATCTGCTTTGCGTCTCGGCGTCTTTGCGTTAAAGTTCTTCAAGGTGCCAGGGGTGCGATCATTCCCCAAACTGCCAGCGCGCCGAAAACAAGGATGACCACTGCCACACCGGTCAGCACCTCGCGCGGCTCACGGTTGTCGGTGAGATGCAACGCCGGGTATATTCCCTCGATTTCAAAGCGTGGACCGGCGAACAAGGCAAAGATCAACCCGCCCAGCAAACCGCCCACGTGTCCCCAGTTGTCGATACCGGGCGAGAGGCCGAGGAACAGATTAATTGCCACGACAAAAACGACGTTGCCTATGGCGCGTCCGAATTGGTTCCCGAATAATTTGCGGTTCTGTAAAAGGAAGATCCCTTCCGCGCCCACCAACCCGAAGATGGCCGTTGAAGCGCCCACCGAATTTGCGCTGGACAGCAGGAAGGAGAGCACGTTACCGGTGAACGCGCCCAACACATACAGGGTCAAAAACCGCCAGTGACCGAAGTTTCGTTCCAACCCGGGTCCTAACACGATAAGCGCATATATGTTAAACAAAATATGCGGGATGGAGGCGTGTAAAAGCGCGGGCGTTATAAAACGCCACAGCTCGCCTGCGCGAATAAAATTATTAATTTTTGCGCCATACGCTTCAAGCCAGTCTATTCCGAATAAATTCACACTGACCATCTGGATCAGATAGACCGCTGCCGTGACGCCGACGATGGAATACGTGACATATGGAACGGAAGTGGGCCCGGACACGCGCACAGGTTGAGGTGGAGGCGGAGGTGGAGCAACCGGTTGAGGCTCAAAGGTAGGATATTGATTCACAGATCAACCTTTCGCTGCCGCACACGGTGATGTTCGGCCTGGATGATGGCACGGATCGTCTCCACAGCTTCATCGAGCTGAAAATCGTGATTGACGATCACATAATCAAACGCCTCCATGCGCTTGAGTTCCTTGCGGGCGGTCGCTATACGGATGGCAAGCGTGTCGGAGGTTTCGGTTTTGCGCTGCTGTAAGCGGCGGACAAGTTCATCCTCGCTCTCGGTCGTGATAAAGATCAATAGGGCCTCGGGCGCCAGTTTGCGGACGGTCTCTGCGCCCTGCACGTCGAGGCGCATGACCACATCCTGACCGCTGTTTAGTGCCTCCCGCACCTGCGTCCTCGGAATACCCTTGTAATCGCCGTATACGAGCGCATATTCGATCAACTCGTTCCGCTCGATCATACCGGCGAACTCTTCTTTGGAGACAAATATGTAATCCCTTCCGTGCGATTCGTTCGAGCGTTTGGGTCGCGTGGTCGCGGTGACGACAAAATGGAACGGTAGACCGCGCTCCTGCATGCGTTGGACAACAGTGTCTTTTCCGGCGCCAGAGGGACCGGAGATGACGATCAGCAAGGGATGCGGGTGGTGATAAGAAAAATCGGGGTCAACAGCCATGCCTTTATTTTACTCGACCTGCAGGCCCCTCCTTCAAAACCTGTTCTTTTGAATTGGGTAAGGCGTGTCCTTGGTTGTTTACTGCCTCAGAAGATAAATGGCCAGAGACTCGAAGGTTCCCTTCCCACTATTCTACTTTCTACATTTTCAGTATACTTCCGAGTGATTTATGCAACGTGGCAGGCGTACGCCCAGCCGACGAGCATTAAAGGAAAACTAAACCATGCCAACCTATGATTTTACCTGCCTCAATTGCCAGCAGCGCTTTGACGTAACCATGAGTTACAGAGAATACGGTATCAAGCTAGTGACCTGCATCCACTGCGGCAGCGGGAATGTGCGGCGGCGCATGACAAAGGTGCGGATCGCGAAATCCGAGGATAGCCGCATGGAAAGCATGATAGACGAGTCTGCGCTGGAGGGCCTGGAGAAGGACCCGCAGGCCCTGGGTCGGATGATGAAAAAAATGGGGAAGGAAATGGGCGAAGACATACCGCCGGAATTCGATGACGTGGTGGATCGGTTGGAGGCGGGCCAATCGCCGGAAGAAATTGAATCCGCCTTGCCTGATCTGGGAGCCGATGCGGGCGGCGGGGATGACGACACCCCTTAACGCAAAGCCGTCAGTGTACTATCAGTTTCAATCCGAGACCTTCGCGTTAATTATCTTAATAGCTACAAGTTCTTCGCTAGCGTGGCGCGGTGTTCTGCAAAATGCTCGGAGGTGTTGCCAAGCACCCACAGGATAACCGGTTGGTTTTCCGGATCATTATCCTTGAATGGTTTCATCAGGTCTGTGAAGGGCATCTTCCTGAGAGTTTCTGTAACCTCTACATAAGTCCGTTTCAGACCTTCGAGAACGTCAGAGACCGTACGGCCCCGGTTGCGCTCGAAGAGCACGGCATTGATCCCGGTCTCATCCAACCGTGCATAGGTCGCGGTATTCATCCCCATCGACTCGTGCGCCGGCTTTTTATCGAGATAAAAGTCCCGCATAAAGTTCATCCAGGCTGCCAGATGAGCCAGGTTATCCTTTGGTGACCAGCCTCCTGGATCCGGCGTGATCATCTGCTTCGGCGTTAATTGGTCAACGACCTTCATCAACTCCAACCATTCAAGCTCAATTTCGGACAGCAGATCGGTTGTGTTTTGGGGAAGTTTGTCAGCCATCGTTTCACCTTGTTGAGTATTTTATCCCAGCTTGTGCAGCGAACCAATAAAATCCCTTGGAAACCACAAAGGTTTCTTTCTACTTTCTATCTTCAACCTTCAACTTCCTGCACTGCCGAAGGTCTTGCGTTCTCCAGGGCGTTCTTTAGTGTCAATAACTTACCTGCCTGGATCTTTTCTTTTTCCTGGCCTTTGCGCAGCAGCCAGGCCTCGCCGCGTACAAGGAGCGTTTTCCGCCCCTCCACTTTGACATAAGCTCCGTCGGCCAGCATGAGCACAGGGTTTTCATGGAAGACATGGTAATCCGCCAGCCAATCGTCGTGGATGGCCCGCAGATAAGCATCTACGGCATAATGGACAAAGAAGTTAAAGGGGATTACGTGCAATCCATCGAAGTAGGGCGTCTCAACGGTATTCATGTCTTTGGACGTGAGGATATTCGGCCCGCAAAGGATCGTTCCTGCGCTGAAGGCTGCCACAGGCATACCTGATTGGATTTTTTTACGAAGATAAGGCAGCAGGCGGCTGACATGCAAACGGTGATTAAGGAGATAGGTATTTCCACCGGGGATATAAACCACTGCCGCTCGGCGCAAGATGGCTTCCATCTCGGCCAGTTCCATCGTTTCGGTATTGACCGTTTCGATCCGTGCCAGGCCTTCGAAGGATTTTTCAGTTTGATCCAGGTACTTCTCGGCAAAGAGCGAGGCTAAGGGCAGATAAGCCAGGGTCGAACCCGGTTTGTTGGCCAAATAAGGCCGGCAGGCCTCCACGACCCAGCGGATATCATCTTCTCCGGGGGATGAGAGCAGGTGCAGCTCCATCAGATCGTCAGGATGATCGGCTCGTTTCGGGTTACGATGATCGTATGCTCAAATTGTGCGGCAATGGCGTTATCGGCGGTGCGCAGGGACCAGCCATCCCCGTCCTCTTTAATGCGGCCCTGGCCGGTCGTTAAGAACGGCTCAATGGCAAGTACCAACCCGTCCTTCAGGATACGATGATCGCGAGGATTATAGAAATTCCAAATTTCGCCTGGCTCTTCGTGCAGGTCGCGGCCGATGCCGTGACCGGTCAGCTCATAGATGACGTTATAGCCGCGCTTGCTCGCCTCCTGCTGGACGGTTTTGCCGATCCCGTTCAATGGGCGCCCGGCGCGTGCGGCGTTTACAGCTTTCATTAAGGTTGCCTTGGTGGCTTCGAGTAAGTGATGTATTTCAGGGGTTCGTTTGGAAACCCATAAGGAGGCGCCGGTATCCGCAAAGTAGCCATCCAGTTCAGCGGAGACATCGATGTGGATAAGATCTCCGTCTTTTAGAACGTAATTGCCAGGAATGCCATGCGCAATGACCGGCGAAACACTTATGCACGTCGCGCCCGGGTAGTGGTAGGTGACTTCCGGGGCGGAGCGTGCGCCCTCCGATTCAAGGAGTTCGCGTCCTCTATCGTCCAACTCGCCAGTCGTGAGGCCCGGTCGGACCGCCAGCATCATTTTGCGCAGCGTCTCGGCACAGATACGCCCGATCGCTTTTAAGGCTTGAATGTCTTTTTCAGAGTCAGCTGTCATGAAATAATTGTAACGTAAAATTCGATGTACCCCATTTCAACCTTGAACCTTCAACCTATGACTTCATGGGAGCATCAGGTGCAAATCGCCAAACTCATGCCAGAGATAACGGTGATGCAGCGCTTCGTTGTAAGCCAGTTTGGTGTGCGCCAAACCTGCCAATGACTGCAGGATCGCAAGATGTGTAGCCTGCGGCTCATGCAAGCCCGTCAACAGAGCATTGACGGAGCGAAGTGTATGTTTAGGCGTGATGACCTTGCACGTCCAGCCCTCACCGGCATGGACTTTCCCGCCCGCCTCGACGACGGTTTCGAGTGCTCGCACCACCGTGGTTCCGACGGCGATCACAAGCCGGCCTGAAGTGTGGGCTTCGTTCACCCGGCGCGCAGTATCAGAAGGCACCTGATAGAACTCCTTATAGGGTGGTTCGTGAGTTTCAAGGTTGGAAACGCCGGTATGCAAAATAAGCGGAGCAATTTGAATCCCCTTTGTCTCAAGACGCTTCAAAAGTTCACTCGTGAACGGCCTCCCGGCTGAGGGCATTTCGGCACTGCCGCTTTCGGTGGCATAAACCGTTTGATAATACGACAGCGGCCACTTATCTTTGACATAGTTGTAACGGATCGGGAAACCGAACCGTGCCAGGTAATCATCCACTGCCGAGGGCAGGTTCAACCACGCCAGCCACAACGTCTGGGACGGCAGTTGGAGATTCGGATCGCAGTCGCTTGTATAAGGTCCATATAATATGGCTTCCGCTGCGCCCGGCAAACTTAAGATCTCGCCTGGTTCCGCGCCTTCGAAATGCTTGCTCTTGCCGTTGGACTCCAGGGAACGGAGTTCGATGGTCCAAAGGTCATGCGCTTCGACGGAGAGGAACGAAGGTGACTGGAGGCGGGTCGAAGTTTCATCACTCAGATGCGTGGATAAATGCAATTCCAATGGCGTACCGTCTGCTCGAACGGCGAGCAAAGCCGCGTTCCTCGTCCGGCTGGTATTGATCACCAGGATATCGCCTCTGATCAGGAATTTTGGCAGATCGTGAAAACTTGCGTGCCTGACCCTGTCGTTTGAATAATTCGAGACCATCAAGCGCACCTGGTCGCGCCGCAGGCCGCGCGCCTCAGGCGGCTCGCTGGCTTCGAGTTCAGGTGGCAGGGAAAACTCAAACCCTACGTGGGCTGTGTGGGAGGTGAGGTCAGAACCTTCGGTCATAACTTGATCAACCAGTCGACTCGGCTACTTCATGCGCACGGTAACGCCCGGATGGCTTCTGCCCTTCCAGCAGGGCAATAAGACCCGGCACGCTGTCCTCCGGTAAAGGTCGGTCGCTGATGTCCTCACCGGGAAAAGCTTCCTGCAGCATCTGGGTCCGCATATCGCCGGGATCGACCCAATAAACTCGCAGCATAGGATTCTCTTTGGCCAGGATATGTGAGAGGTGTTCCAACGCGGCCTTGCTTGATCCATATCCGCCCCAGCCAGCATAAGCCTCCATACCCGCGTCGCTCGTCACGTTGAGGATGCAGGCTTCAGGCCGCAGATTCGGGTAAAGTGTTTGGATCACAGCCAGCGGGGTAATTACATTTGTGAGATATACATTTTCAAGAACAGCGAGTGGATAGTCCAGCAAAGCAGGCTGCGGGCTGAGACCGATGGTACTAGCATTGTTAATCAATGCATCCAGGCCGCCAAGCTGACCAGCTGCATCAGCCAACTTTATCCGATGGGATTCGGTTGTAATGTCACCGTGGATGGCTACGATGTTTGTGAATGCAGATAGTTCTATACGGGCTTGTTCAAGGGCATCTTTTCCGCGCCCGTCAATGATGAGCCCCCAACCGTTCTGCGCAAGCTGGCGTGCGAGTGCCAATCCGAGCCCGCGTGAAGCACCTGTAATCAAAGCATTCTTCATATATATACCTGTATTAAAAGGAAGGTCACCGATAAACTATTGTCCTTAATGTTTAACACCTCCGGAGAAGTGTGTCAAGGCAAAAATCTAAGACGGTAATATAGCTTTTCTTTAGCGTGGATGGAATGGAAGACCTGACAGATGTCATCTGCCGTCAGGCCTTTTGGCTGTATATGAACAAATTGAAAGGCTTTATACTTTGCAGCAATCATCCTTTGCGGAGGGTTCCATGTTCAAGTCGTTTCTGAAATTCGCATTGATCGTGCTCATAGCACATATCGTTACCTACCTTATCGCAGGTATTATTGCGCAGCTGATCCTGGGAGCAAGTGAGTTCTACCCGCCGTCCCCAAACGCCATCAGCTATCTCCGCGATCCACATGACCCGGCCGTGCAAGTATGGATCCTTCCGGCGCAGGCGCTGGCCCTGTTCCCGTTCCGCAGACGATTTGTGGAATTGGGCACGTGGGCCGGAGGGTTAATGTTCGGGGCTGTGATCTTCGTGATCGGGTATATCGCAGCTTCCGGCGGGATGTCGAGCATTTTGTCTACTTCAACGAATACCCCTTCAAATTTGCGATGATCACGTTCTTTGAAATCCTGATCCAGGTCGTACTGATGGGCCTTTGGGTCGTCAGTTCAATGAAGCGATTTAAGATTGAATAATATAAGGGATATCCAGAGTTCCTCGGCTCTGGATGTGCTCATTGATCAGGGTCACCCGTTTTTTTAAATATGAATAACTCTTCCGCCCCGCGGCGCGGGGATACAGAGTCGACCGGTATCTCCCGCGCTAATAATTTGAAGCCACGCTCCTGATAGAGATTTAGAAGTTCGGCCTCTGAAACGGCGAACGGCGGCCCGCCCGGCCGTCCATCCAGGGGAAAGGCCAGGTCGATAAAAGCGCCTCCCGGTTTGAGCAGGCGTGTTACCAGGTCGGCGTATTCAGTACGGCGTTTCGGGTCGATGGCGCAAAAGCAGGTGTATTCAAGTACGTAATCAAAAGAATGATCCAGTTTGGGTGGCAGGGCAAAGAGATCGTGCTGTAATACTTCAACAGGCGCCTCAGGGTCGGCCAGCCGCCTCATTTCATTGACCACATAAGGCGAAAAATCAACCGCCGTGACCTGAAACCCATGACGTGCAAATTCCCGGGCATCGTGACCGCGTCCCGCGCCGGGCACGATCATCCGTCCGGGTTCGAAGCGCCTGCTCGAAGCGAGACGTTTGAAAACGGGTGTCGGTCCGCCTAAATCCCAGCCATCCGTCTTGCGCTGGTAATCAGCTTCCCATTTCGTAGGTAAATTAACATCCTCTGCCATAAAATATAGATTTTCCGCCGGCCTTAAATCTTACGGAAGACGGGTAAAATTATCTTCTTACAGGCCGGTGTTAATGAAGAACTTTGATACTCGGTATAACGACCTCCCTAAAACTGAAATCCACTGCCATCTCGAGGGCGCCATCCGCACTCAGACGTTGATCGAGGTAGCCAGAGAATACAACCTGAAGCTGCCCGCCTATGAGGTCACAGAATTGGAGCGGCACGTGAAGGTCCTCGATCAACTGCGCGACTTGCAGGCCGTGCTGGAGGCTTTTACGATCGCTCAGAATAGTATGGCTGCGCCGGAGGTCGTCGAGCGTTTCGCCTGGGAATTGTTCGAGGATTCCGCCAAACAGAACATCAAACTTTTCGAGCTGCGCTTCTCACCAGACTGGGCCTCCAGCGGTCATGGATTGGACTGGGACCAGGCTCTCGAAGGCATACTGCGAGCCAAAGAGCGCGCCGAGCGCGAATTCGATATGGCAATTGGCCTGATCGCCATTACCTCGCGGGGCCTGGGTGCTGAGTCTTGTGTCAAGACGGTGGACTGGGCCATTCGGTGGAAGGAATGTATCCTTGGCATTGATCTGGCAGATAGCGAAGCCCTGCACCCCATCCGAGAGTTTGTGAAGCCGGTGATGAAGGCCAAGGAGTCCGGACTCAAAGTGACGGTCCATTCCGGTGAAGACACCCCGGCTTCCGCAGTCGTTGATACGATCAAGACCGTCGATCCTGACCGTATCGGACACGGCATCCACATTATCGAAGACTCTGCTGCGGTGGACCTGGTACGTGAGCTCGGCCTCACTCTGGAGGTCAACCCGTGGAGCAACTATCTGACCAACTCTGTCCACCGCATCGAAGACCATCCGCTCAAGAGGTTGTTCGATCTCGGTGTTCGGGTCACCATCAATTCCGATGACCCCGAAGTGCTCGATACGAATTTGAACAACGAATATCGGATCGCGCACGAAATATTGGGCCTGCGCCTCGATGACCTCGCGGTCTGCAACCGCTATGCCTTTGAAGCCTCCTTCATCCCCGCGGAGACCAAACAAAGGATCTGGGATAAATATTTTTCATAAGGGTTTCATCCCATACTTGTATTCTCCCTCTTCCAACACCGATTCCCGATCTCCTAATTTACCAATTCCCTTTTCCCCATTAGCTTGTATAATCTCACGATGCGCGCCAGGTTTCCCGTTACGGTTCATCTCTTATTCTTTCGTGATGCCAAAATCTTATTATCGCGCCGGTTCAAAACCGGCTTTCGCGACGGCGAGTACAGCGTCCCCGCCGGGCATCTGGATGGGGACGAAACCGTGATCGCCGCTGCAGCGCGTGAAGCGGCGGAAGAAGTAGGCGTACAAATCGAGCCGCAAGACCTCTTCTTTTCCAGTGTAATGCATCGTAACGAAGGTGATGAGCGCGTGGATTTCTTCCTCCACGTGCGCGCCTGGAGCGGGGAGCCTGTCAATAACGAACCCCACAAATGCGACGACCTGCGCTGGGAAGAGGTCGATTCCCTGCCCATGAATACGGTCCCCTATGTGAGGCAGGCAATCCAGAATCATCTGGATGGCATCCACTTTGATGAGTTTGGTTGGCATGATTAATAATGAAACATATCTATCCCCGCTCGATTATGGTCGTTGCCTTTCTACTGATCATCGCGTGCACGAGCCTGGCCTCGCCAGGCCCTGAGCTTACTGCGACCCTCCCCCCAAACCCGGTACAAATCGACACTGTAACAGCAACGCCTTTCCTACCGAACCCCGCCCAAACCTACACTTCAACGTCACCACCCCTGCCGAGCGAAACCGACACTACAACTACAGCTCCTCTGCCAAGTTCAACCATTGCAGCGACGGTATCACAGGTCATAACCAATCCGCAATTAATTACCCTAGCCGATCACCTTTCCCAGCCGGACGATCTCCTGCTTGCATCGGACGGCTCCATTTATCTTTCAGATGTGGGTGATGGAACGGTTAGACGATACACACAAACTGGCGGATTGCAGCTCGTCCTCTCCGGTCTGAGCGAACCGGAAGGGATGGTCTTCCTGCCCGACGGTTCTTTGATCATCGCTGAACAAGGCAAAAACCGTCTTATCCGATATAACTCCGATACGCAGACACTTACACCCTTTCTCGACCTACGGAACACAACTGGTCAAGCCGGCGTGGATGGGCTCGCCTGGGATGTCTCTTCCCAAACGATCATCCTCCCCGATAGTCCGAACGGGACTATTTTGCGCGTCAGCACGGATGCAAAAATTGTGACGCAAATTGCCTCAGGTTTTACCCGCCCAACCGGAGCCTGGGTCGAGCCAGATGGCAGTATTCTGGTCGTTGATGAATATGGCAACGCATTAGATCGAATCCATCCGGATGGCCGTGTTGAAAAACTGGGGGTCCTTTCCACACCGGATGACGTTATCGAAGACGGCAGCGGGGACATCTTCGTCGCTACCTTGGGAGACAACGCGGTTCACTTTATCTCGGGGACCACGCACCAGGATGCCATTCTCACCGGTCAGGTCGCCGGTCCGCAAGGGATCATCTTCGATGGCGATGGCAATCTGGTCGTTACCGATCCGGGAAATCACCGACTGATCAAACTCGTCATTCATTAGACGCGATCCGTAAATAAATGTTATGATATTTTCAGCTTCATTTCGGGTAGAGGAGACCTATGACTGAAAATAACACCACGACTACAGAACAAATCCGGGATTTTGTGGTCGCCGCGCATGGCAACCTCCCCAGGGTTCGCGAGCTGTTGGCAGAGTATCCCGGTATATTGAATGCACGCTATCAATGGGCAGAGAACGATTCGGAAACCGCCATCCAAGCCGCCGCGCAGGCGGGGAGCACAAATGTGGCCGAATATTTGTTGGCACGCGGTGCGCCGCTCGAGATTTGCACCGCGGCAATGCTTGGACAGAAGGACGACGTCCGGCAAATGCTCGACGAAGACCCGGATCTCATCAAGGCGCGCGGAGCGCATGGGATATCACTCATGGCCCATGCTGCATTGAGCAATAATATTCCACTTGCAAAGCTGCTATATAAACGCGGTGCAAGCGAGGGAATGTCTCATGCGCTTGGGAATGCCGTTATGAAAGGCTATGTCAAAATGGCAGCCTGGTTGATCGAAAATGGACATCCCGATCTGAGTTGGAAAAATTATGATGGCAAAAGTTTATTAACCCTTGCCGGTGAAAGAGGGAATGAAGCCATGCTCGCATTATTGCGCAAGCACGGCGGCTCATAGAAGACAGCTATAAGGTCAAGCTAAATTCTGGGAATATGTTCGATCTCTCCAACGCCCGCTTCGCCTTCCTGGACATCGAAACCACTGGTCTCTCACCCTGGTTCGGAGACCGCATTTGCGAGGTGGCTGTTGTTGCCACGGAAGGAAAACGCATCAAGGGCACGTATAACACGTTGGTCAATCCTGAACGCCCGCTTTCGCCGGGGGCATTAAGCGCCAATGCCCTGGCGGAAATCGATTTAAGGTCTGCGCCTTTGTTTGCAGAGGTCGCCGACCAGCTGGAAAAATGGTTAACGGACTCAATCGTCATTTGTCACAATGCCAGGTTCGACCTGCAGTTTCTGGACAGCGAGTACCGTCGGATACATCGCGAGCTCCAAATCCCCAATCTGATCGACACTTTGCTCGTGGCGCGTCAATATTTCGACCTGCCCTCTTACAGCCTGCAGTCCATCGCTGAAGCCTTCCACCTTTCAACTGTAAAGGAGCACGGCGCCCGCGAAGATGCCCTCAACGCCCGCAGCATTTTCTTTGCCATGCTTGGATCTTTGAAAGAGTTGAAGAAACCGCTGGAGGATTTCATCGGCATTTATAATTCACCCGCCTGGCCGAACGAAGGGATTCAATTACCTACGGAACTGGGGGAAGCGATCTACAGCGGCAAACACCTGTTCATCCGTTATATGGACAAGGACGGCGAACAAACCGAACGCTGGGTCACTCCAAAACAAGTCATCGGTTTGGCGGATTACATTTACCTTCAGGCTTATTGCCATTTGAGGGAGGCAGAACGCAGTTTCAGGTTGGACCGTATTGTGGAAATTCGAGTGGAGAGCCTGTCTGGAAAATAGAGTGGAAAAGGATTTCGAAAAAATGTACAGGAAATTTATCTACG
>JBGQIO010000040.1:0-21903 GCA_041498515.1 Anaerolineae bacterium | reverse complement strand
CGGTGAAAGATTTTTTAGCTACTTATTCTGGCCCTACATGATGGCGCTCGGTGTCCTAATGATTATTACATCGCTATGGATACAGAACGATTGGCTGTGCGCCATCATTGGCGTACTCGGCGCCACCTTCGTATGGGGCTCGACCGAACTCAAGGAGCAGGCCGTCCGCACGGAAGTCGGATGGTACCCCTTCCATGAAAACAAGATCAAACTGCCGTTCGAATCAATTATCAAAAACTGGAGTGCACCGCACTTATGATCGGGTTACTGGTAATGGCTTATGGCGGGCCGAATAACATGGACGAGGTCGAACCATACTTATTGGATGTGCGCGGGTACCGTCCCACCGCGCCGGAGATCGTACACGAGGTGCGTGAACGTTACCGTGAAATTGGGGGACGCTCACCCATCCGTAAACAGACGCAGGCCCAAGCCGACGCGCTTGAATCCGCATTGAATGCTTCGGGGCAAACCTTCAAAGCCTTTGTCGGGATGCGCCACTGGCACCCATATATCAAGGACGCCCTGGAAGATATGCGGGGTGGCGGCATCGAACGCGCCGTGGGGCTGGTGATGGCCCCGCATTATTCACGCATGAGCATCGGCGCGTATTATAAAAAAATCGAAGAAGCCAACCTGCCCATCTCGGTTTCGCGCGTTGAAGATTGGCATCTACAACCCGGGTATTTGGAGGCGCTCGCAGAACGTGTCCGAGCCGCGCTTCAGCGTTTTCCCGCGAAGGTCCGCGCCGAAGTCACGATCATTTTCACAGCCCACAGTTTGCCGCAAAAGATCCTGGAATGGAATGACCCCTATCCGATCCAGTTACGCGAAACGGTGTCTGCTTTGATGGAACGCCTGGGTCCTCATCCTCATGAATTTGCATTTCAATCCGCCGCGATCTCAACCGAACCCTGGCTTGGCCCCGATGCCGGAGAAATCATCAAACGGTTAGCTTCGGAAGGCAGGGAAAATATTTTGATCTGCCCCATTGGCTTCGTCTGCGAACATGTTGAAATCCTGTACGACATCGACATCGTTTATCAAAAACTGGCCAAGACTTTAGGTGTTCATCTTGAACGGATCGAGATGCTCGAAACCGCGCCCGATATGATCAAGGGATTGGCTCAGCTGGTGCGCGAACAAGCAAAGAAATCGGGATGGCTATGACGCACATCATTATCGTTGGCGGCGGTATCACAGGACTGTCCGCTGCCTATTATGCCAAAAAGAGATCGCCCGATTCGAGCCTCACGCTCCTTGAATCCGGCCCTCGTTGGGGCGGCAAAATCATCACGGACCGCGTTGCGTTCGAGGATGGCACATTCATCATCGAAGGCGGCCCCGACACTTTCCTCGCCACCAAGCCCTACGCCACGGCGCTGTGCAAAGAACTCGGTCTTGGAGAAGGATTGCAGGGCACGAATCCGCACTTGAAAAACACTTATGTTTTGCATCGCAATCAACTCCTGCCTCTACCCGATGGCCTTGCCATGATGATCCCCACCAACGTCGAGGCAATTCTCAAAACGCGTCTCGTCTCGCCGTTCAGCAAAGCACGCATGGGAATGGATTTCCTGCTCCCCGCAAGATCCATTAACGGCGACGAATCTCTCGGCGCCTTTGTCAGCCGCCGGCTAGGACGCGAAGCCTATGAGAATCTGATCGAGCCGCTTATGTCCGGCATCTACGCAGGGGATGGCGATCAACTTTCGCTCACATCCACGTTCCCATATCTGCGGGAACTCGAACTAAAATACGGCTCGCTCGCGCGCGGCGCGCTCGAAATGCGGAAACAATCCAAAGGCAGATCCGTTCAAGGATCGCGCTCGGCTTTCCTCACTCCCGCCACCGGCCTCGCCGAAATTGTCGAAGCGCTCGTCAAACACCTTCAAACCCAAAATGTCGATCAGCGTCTCAACACAGCGGTTTCCCGAATATCGAATATCGGTTCCCGTTTTCTCCTGGACCTGGGAGATGGTTCACGCCTCGAAGCCGACTCTGTCATCGTGGCCACGCCTGCGTTTATAAGCGGGACTCTGCTCGCTTCATTCGACCCCGAGCTTGCTTCCGTTTTACAAAGCATCCCTTATGCCTCGACGGCTACTGTTTCGCTCGCGTACCGACTAAGTGATGTGCCGCGTCCGCTGGACGGATATGGCTACGTCATCCCGCGCCGCGCGGGACGCCGCGCCCTGGCCTGTACGTGGACCTCCACCAAATTCCCGCACCGCGCGCCTGAAGGCTATGCCCTTATTCGCGTATTCGTTGGTCGCGCAGGACAGGATATTCCGTGGAACGAAAACGATCTGCTTGAGCTTGCCAAAGAAGAATTGAACTTCACTTTAGGTATCACTGCCGAGCCAATCCTCTCACGGGTTTTCATGTGGGAAAACGCCATGCCGCAATACAACCTCGGTCACCCCGATATTCTCAAACGTATTGACGTCGCCCTCGAGAAATATCCCGGCCTCGCGCTGGCGGGCAATGGCTATCGCGGCATCGGCATCCCTGATTGCATTCATTCGGGTGAAATGGCTGTAACCAAGATACTGGAGAATCAACAAGTAAAGAACAGCTCTGCTCCTGCGCAGCCTACTTCCTAATCTCAATTCCCGTTCTCGAGGTCTTCATGAATATCAATAAATCGATCACTCTCTTTCAAGAAGCGCAGAAATTATTACCCGGAGGCGTAGACTCACCCGTGCGCGCCTTCCGCGCGGTGGGTGGACAACCGCTTTTCATCGAACGCGGTGAAGGGGCATATCTCTACGACGTAGATGGCAATCGGTATATCGATTATGTCCTTTCATGGGGACCAATCATCACCGGACATGCTCACCCGAAAGTGTTGGAGGCGATACAACAGGCATTAATTAAAGGGACATCCTACGGTGCGCCGAGCCCATTGGAAATCGATCTCGCCAAACGCGTTATGAGTTTCATACCCAACATCGAGATGATCCGCTTTGTCAATTCGGGCACCGAAGCGACCATGTCCGCGTTGAGATTGGCTCGCGCCTACACCAAGCGAGACAAGATCATCAAGTTCGCGGGCTGTTATCATGGTCACGCCGACATGCTCCTGGTGCAGGCCGGTTCCGGCGTAGCGACATTAGGTTTACCCGATTCACCGGGAGTGCCCGCGGATACGGTCAAGGATACCCTCGTGGCGGGCTTCAACGACCTTGATTCGGTCAAGGCATTATTCAAAAGATATCCCGAACAAATCGCGGCGATCATTGTCGAACCGGTCGCGGGGAATATGGGCGTTGTCCCGCCTATTCCCGGATTCCTTGAGGGTTTGCGTGACATTACGGCTCGCGAAGGGACGTTGCTCATCTTCGACGAAGTGATGACGGGCTTCCGCGTCCATCCCGGCGGCGCACAGACTCTTTACAATATCCAGCCTGACTTGACAACCTTGGGTAAAGTCATCGGCGGAGGCCTGCCCGTCGGCGCATACGGCGGTAAACGCGAGATCATGCAAATGGTCGCACCTTCCGGACCGATGTACCAGGCCGGGACCCTTTCAGGGAATCCGCTCGCGATGAGCGCGGGTATTGCCACGTTGGATCTGATCCGGGATCAGGGAGTTTGGGATGAGATGGAAGCGCGCGGCCGTCAACTGGACGCCGGAATCGAATCCGCGGCGAAAAAGGCCGGCGTTCCAATCCAACAGACGCGGGTCGGCACAATGCGGACAACGTTCTTTAGTGAGACAAAGCCCAGGGATTGGAATACGGTCAAGTGCGCGGATACTGTCCGCTTTGGAAAATTTTTCCAAAGGATGTTGGAAAACGGGGTTTATCTTGCGCCGTCACAATTCGAAGCAGGCTTCCTCTCAATGGCGCACCATGAAGATATCATTTCCGCAACGGTTGAGGGGGCTGAACGGGCCATGCAGTCTTTGTAGTATTTACTCATTCCTTAATGTATAATCCAAAACTAAGACAAGCCGCACCGCCTGGGTAAACGTGTTTAACCTGTGACTATTTGAAGAAGGCGATATTTGGAAATGCCCGGGCGGTGACATCAGTCATAGAAATAATGCATCAGGTGGATAGGTAAGCAGTGATTATTCATTAAAGTAAAGTAGAGACTGGGTCGCGCCGCGCTGACGCAGATGAACCGGTCCGCGCGGATATCATCGCGTTTTGATACCGGCGCGCACGATCGCAGATCCAACCAGGCTGTTGAAAAAGAACCTGTTGGAAATGGAAAGCAGACAATTTCCAGTATCGACAATAAAGCTACTCTTCGGATTTCTATCTGTAGAAATGCTGCACTTATCTCTCCTATATCTATATGGAGAAGGGAAAGCTAGGAAAGCAAAGAGGCAGCGAGGTTAAGCTTTAGCGAACGAAAAGTAGATTCAAGTCTCTTAAATAACTGCTTCTCGTCTCTTCAGGCCCCCTGCCTTTTCCCCCCCTGGAAGAACCAATGGACACCATATTTATCGGCGAGATGTCCATAGCTCCCAAACGGCAAATCTCGTAAGTCATCAAGGAGGCTCTTATCTGCCCCTGCCGAGAGCTTGTCGAAGATGGCTCTCAGTTCGCTATATTTTCCGCCGTTAATGTACATGCAGACGGTATTGCCCTGTTTTGGTGCTCTTGTGGAGTGTAGCCAGTCTGTGGCAGTAAACTCAATAGCACCACTTTTTAGATGAGCATTGATAATCCTATTGTGCTTCTCTGGCGGCACCTGGTCCTTCATGGGAGTGTCGCTGACCTTCGTCAGAGTTAACTCTCCGCCAAGACAAGATTGGTAGAACGCCATTGCTTCAGCACAATTGCCGTCGAATAGTAGGAAGGGTGTGAGGTTTATCATGCTTGCTCCTCTTCTTGTTTAATTCTAAGAAGGCATTGCACTAAGTGCGTTTTCACCATATTGTAAAAAGCTGCCATCTGTACATGTAAGCGGTACAAATCCGGCTATAATCTCGATCGGCCTTATTGGAAATCATACATCCTAGTATACTAAGCGCCGGTGCCCGCTGCAACATTTCCGGTAAGATATTTCCAATGCCAGCGGCGCCGATTATGGGGCACAGGGCGTAGGCAAATGGATCGGTGATAATCCTGTTATTGTTCGTATAATCTTGCAGCCTGTTGAAAAAGTCAGAATTAGCAGAACAACTTGTAACCAGAGAAACGTTACCCTATAATGGCAAACGAAGTCTTAATCTAATGCAGTATAAAATCCTAAATCATTTGGGGTTTTATACGGACCCCCCATAGCATATTATGCGGTCCAAATAAACGCAAGTTGGGCGCTTGTCATTTCAATTCAATGAATGGCAAAAAATCATGAAATTGGTTATCACGGATACGATCTTCGATGAATTCCCCGAATTGGTCTTGGGCGTTGTCATTTTGCACAATATTGACAACTCACAAAATGGGGCTGAGATTACCGAAATGATACGACAAGCCGAAGCAGCGCTTGCAGGTAAATTCGGTAGCACTCCAGTAATTGAACATCCCTATATTGCAACTTGGCGGGAAGCCTATCGAAGATTTGGAGCAAAACCGAAGGATTACCCTTCATCCGTCGAGAATTTAACCAGAAGGGTATTAAACGGCGCGACGATTGGACATATCAATAACCTGGTATCCTTATACAACACTATTTCATTAAGGCATATCTTGCCTGTCGGGGGTGAAGATTTGGACAAAATTGTTGGTGACATTCTATTAACACGAGCTGGTAATGACGAACCTGCTGTTTTTCTTCTGGGCGAGAAAGAAGCACGCGCTCCGCGTGCAGGTGAAATTATCTATAAAGATGAAGTCGGTGCAATTTGCAGACGCTGGAATTGGAAAGAAGCAGACAGAACCAAATTGACCAAAGAAACACAGAATGCTTTTTTGGTCATCGAGACTCTGCCGCCTGTCACCCGCGATACGGTTGAAACTGCGATCCGTGAATTGGCAGATTTGGTTAGACAGTATTGCGGCGGTACGGTCTCAACCGCCTTCCTGGACAAAGACAACCGGGAAATCGAACTCAGATAAGGTGCAACCGTGTACATTCCGAAATACTACCGTGAAGAAGACCGTCGAAAGATTCTGGCATTTCTCAGACAGAACAATTTTGCCGCGCTTGTTACCTTTGATGGCGAAAGACCAATCGCCACTCATATACCTGTGGAAGTGGTGGAATCTGAAGATGGCTGGACAATCTACTGCCACATCTCGCGTGCAAATCCTCAGAAGAAGACATTTGGCGAGCAAGAAGCGTTGCTCATTTTTCAGGGAGCGCATACTTATATCTCTGCGCGTTGGTATGCCGAATCTGATGTGCCAACTTGGGATTACATGATTGTGCATGTTTACGGAAAAGTGCGAGAAATTCAGGGAGAGGAATTGTATTCAGTACTCAGCCGCCTGGTGCAGAACCACGAATCGAATACATCCTATCGGCTCGAAGGACTCCCGCAAGATATGGTGCAAAAAGAAATAAAAGGCATCATCGGCTTCGCTGTGGATGTTACTCGCATAGATGCTGGTTACAAATTGAGTCAAGGAAAGACTGAAGAAGAACGCCAGAATATTGTCAGTGAACTGGAAAAACGTGGGGATGAAAATTCTAAAGAAATCGCGGAAGCAATACGCAAGCAAAGCAAAAAATAGCCCTTGTATTCAGCAAAAATTTCTGTAGGTTTAGCGGCGTTTTTTTGGCAAGCGATGCTTCAATTTACCCAGCGCCCAACAATGCGTGCACCCGACTGGTGGGACTTCGCGCGTTATCAAGTAGGTTGTGTGGCTCAAGCTGGTTCTAGCAAAATGGCGTTGTCTCCTCCCGCCCACCAGCGGGTAACGCAAGCCGTTAGCTAGCTACCGTTCTCTGTCCGCTTTATATGAGATTGAGAATTAGAATCATGAATGACAATCCTGATCAAAATCAGATCAAAGCCATGATGAACTGTTCGATCTAGAAGATGAGACGATTTCGAACTAATATTTTCTGCGCTTTGATTGTCCAGGTAAGGAGTCTCCCATGGATTTTGGATTACATCTACCGCTGATGGATTTTGGTGATAACCCCTTCACGCTCGATTACCTAATCACTTATGCAGAGACCGGCCAGGAGTTGGGTTTCCATGGTCTGGCTGCAAATGACCACCTAATCTACTCCAAACCCTGGCTGGATGGACCCACAGCATTGGCTGCAGTTCTCTCCCACTCGGGACACATGGACCTGGCGACCACGGTGTCCCTGCCTATCGTGCGCGGCCCAATTCCACTAGCCAAATCTTTGGGCGCCATCGATCGACTTTCTGGGGGGCGACTAATTGCCTGCGTTGGACCCGGCTCCTCAGCGCGAGATTACGCTGCAGTGGGAATCCCATTTGATGAACGTTGGAAACGTCTGGATGAGGCCATTCAAACCCTACGTGTCTTATGGAATCGGGAGAGCAAAGTCTTTACAGGGAACTTCTACAATACCGAAGGGATCCTGCTTGAGCCGTTTCCGGTACAAAAATCCGGTCCGCCAATCTGGGTTGGAAGCTGGGGCTCCGAGGCGGGTCTGCAACGAGTTGCGCGCCTGGCTGATGGTTGGCTAGCATCTGGATATAACGCAACTCCAGAATCATTCGCCAAAGGATGGCAGCAGCTTCAGGAATTCCTTGTCACAGCAGGCAAAGAGCCATCCTCATTCCCAAACGCCATGGCCACCATGTGGCTTTACATAACTGAAAATGAGGCGGAGTCCGAACGGATGTTATATGAAGTGCTGGCACCAGTGCTCAACCGTCCGGTTGCAGAATTGAGAGAGTGGCTTCCAATTGGTTCTGCACAGAATTGTGCTGAGAAACTTGCAGCTTATAAAAACGTTGGCGTCCAGCGAGTTTACTTATGGCCTCTGGCAAATGAATTGGAACAGATCAAAATCTTTATGAGGCAAGTGGTTCCGTTGATTGATGGAAAGACAAAAGCATAAATAATTCGAGAGTTATGGGTGATCGTATTCAACCGAAGGATAAGACTCATACATGCTACAGTATGGAAAGAAGCAATTATTAATCTGCAAAAGAGCCAGCTAACACAGCGTACATCCGACTGGTGAGATTCGGCCCCCTAAGAAAGAGCGAACTACGCTCAAGGCAATGTCGCCAAATCAGCTTCACATCGCCCTGTCTACTAGCGGGTAACGCTCAAGCTTACTTTTTCAATTGCCTGCAACATAGTGCGACCAGATCCAGGCGGCGCATCTGGTGTCCACGAGGTCAAAGCGGATCAGCTTCGGGATCGTTCCGGGCAAATTTAAATTAAAAACTCACGGATTATGAATCCCCAAATAGTAATTATTTTCGGTAAGGACCATCCTTATCAATCAAATTCTTGATCTGACTTCCCTCTTGAAATCCGCCTGAAAAGTGCTATGATTGCTTATGATTGATTTGTGAGCGATTATGAGCGATTTTATTCCCACTCTAGAACGGCAGAAACAGATCCTTTCCCTGCTGGCGCGACAGGGACGCTTGAGCGTGACCGAGATCGTGGAGCATTTTTCAATCAGCGAAGCTACAGCCCGGCGCGACCTGGAGTCTCTGGCTTCGCAAAGGAAGGCACAGCGCGTCCACGGTGGGATCATCGCCGTGGAACAAGCGCCGCCTGAATTGCCGATCCTGGAACGCGAAAGTGAACAGGCTGATGAAAAGATTCTGATCGGCCGGGCAACCGCAGAGCTTATCCTGGATAGGGAGACGATATTTCTCGGCTCGGGTACCACGGTCCTTGAGGTGGCACGTAATTTACGTAACCGCTCCAACCTGACCGTGATCACCAATTCCCTGCCCGTGCTGAATATGCTCGCAGGGGTGAAGGAGATCACGATCATTACTTTGGGTGGTTCCCTGCGCGAGAGCGAACTATCCTTTATCGGGCACATCACCGAGCAGGCCCTGACCGAAGTCCGGGCTGACAAGGTCATCATGGGCACGCGCGGCGTCAGCCTGGTACATGGTCTGACCAATGACTACCTGGAAGAGACATTGACCGACCGCGCAATCATGAAGATCGGTCGTGAGCTGATCATTGTCGCGGACCATACGAAAGTGAATCGTGTGTCTACTGCCCTGCTCGCACCGCTGAAGAACGTTCATACCATTGTTACGGATCCAAAAGTGGACAGGAAATTTGTACAAGCCGCGAAAAGGCTCGGGATCAAGGTCGTCCAGGCGTAGGGTGAGGTGTCATCTCCTCTTGCAAAACGGAATCATATGTTATTAGAAAACTTTCGCCCGCAATCGAAGCTTGTGACGAAGACCACCTTGGTTAATAAGCCGCGCTTTCCGGTCATCGACGCACATAATCATTTGGCAAACCCGTTTGGCGGGGGATGGGACGATAAGCCGTTGAGCGAGTTACTTGATCTACTCAATGAGGCAGGCGTGACTCATTATGTGGATCTGGACGGAGGCTGGGGTGAAGATATTCTCAACAAACATCTGGACCATTTCAAGAATGGTGCGCCTGAGCGCTTCCAAATATTCGGCGGTGTGGACTGGAGTCAGTGGAAGAACAAAGGCGAAGCGTTCCCTGACTGGGCGGCGAAACGATTGCGCCTACAGAAAGAACGCGGCGCGCAGGGCCTGAAAATATGGAAGCCGTTTGGTCTTCACGTGAAAGACCATAACGAAAGGTTGGTGGGCGTGGATGACGCCCGACTCGCTCCAATCTGGGAGGCAGCGGGTGATCTGGGCCTGCCTGTATTGATCCATGTCGCCGACCCGGTAGCGTTCTTTGACCCGATCGATGAAACCAATGAGCGTTGGGAAGAATTAAGAAGCCATCCGGATTGGGCATTTACAAGTCCGCCCTTCCCGCCTTTCATGGAGATCATGGTTGGGCTTAAGAATCTTGTGGCGAGACACAAGAAAACAACATTCATTGGCGCGCATGTGGGGTGTTATGGGGAGAACCTTGGATGGGTTGGGCAGATGCTGGATGATTGCCCGAACTATCACATCGATATTTCTGCACGCTTAGGCGAACTTGGAAGACAGCCGTATAGTGCACGGAAATTCTTTATTAAATACCAGGATCGCATTTTATTTGGTTCGGACATGAGCCCCGACCTGGAAGCCTATCGATTGTATTATCGCTTTCTTGAAACGGACGATGAGTATTTCAATTACAACACCCATGAAGTCCCCGAGCAGGGACGGTGGTATGTACATGGAATATATTTGCCTGACGAAGTGCTGAAAAAAATCTATGGCGGGAATGCACACCACCTGCTGGATCTCGCGTGAGGAAAAATGGAACTTAACTTTCTAACCATCGCCGATTCGCCTGAGGACTTACAGCCGCTGCATCAGTTACTGGGATCATTCGAGAGCGAGACACTGGTAAAGGTGCCACTGCAACGCATCGGATGGGACCGGGCGTGGCAAACCATATTGATGGCCGCCATGGAAGGTAAAGGCCCGCAACTTTCACAAATCGGTTCAACATGGACATCCACTTTGGCCATGCTCGAGGCATTGCGCGCCTTCAGCGAGGACGAAGTAAATTCCATGGGTGGCGCGCATCATTTTCTCCCGTCGGCCTGGGAGACCGTTAAATCGCAGGATCGTCACGAGATCTGGGCGATCCCATGGACGATCTACACCTTTGTCTTGTTTTATCGCCGCGATCTGCTCGTGCGTGCAGGCATCGATCCAGACCAGACATTTACGACGCCACAAGCCATGCGAGATGGTTTCACCCGATTGAGAAAGGACGAGATCATACCTTGGGCATTCCCCAGCCTGCACCCTTATGCGGATTTGGTTCATATTGCGTCGTCATGGGCGCGCGCGAATGGTGGCGATTTTATAACTGCGGATGGAGTAAAACCATTGTTTGCAAAACCCGAAGCATGCACAGGACTGATGGATTTCTTCGAGCTGTTCCGGTTTATCCCGCAATCGTTACGTGGACTCTCGGTCGAAGAATGTACGCATGCGTTTGCACGTGGCGAGACAGCAGTGCTGGTTGGTGGGGTCGAAGTGGCAGATGAATTACTACAAAGCCCGTACGCCGTGCAAGAAATGCGTGACAACCTGGAAATGACCACGCTGCCGGGCGTGCCATGGATTGGGGGTGACCATCTCGTGGTCTGGAAGAATGTCCTTGCAGATCCCGAACATGAGAAGGCTGCACTGGATCTGGTAAGTTACCTGAGCCGGAAAGAAACGCAAGTACAGTTTTTCAAAATCCAGAATATTTTGCCTGCACGTTCAGACGCATATGACGAGATAACCTTCTCCCTTGATACGACTCTTCCCACAGTGCAGCGTCTGTTAGAGACAGGCCGTCCGCATCCCCCTGTGAGATTATGGCGGCGGATTGAAGCCTTCCTGGATGAGATGCTTTTGGAGATCGGCAATAGGGTTATACAAACGTCTACAACGGATGCATCTGAAACTACAAAACAGATGCTCGGTGAATATGAACAAAAGTTGGCGGCGGTGCTCAAAGGCTAAAATGACTACTTTGCAGGAATCTGTAACGTATCGAGAGATAAAATCTCAACCTGAAGCATGGGCACAGGCCATTGAGCTGGCGCACGCCGCACAATTGCCAAAGATGGAGGATTTTGAACAGGTTGTATTCACGGGATGTGGCTCGACATATTACCTTTCGCTTGCGGCGGCGGCATTGTATCAAGAATTGACAGGTCGCGCGGCGCGGGCTGTCCCGGGCGGGGAGTTGTTGTTGAATTCCCAGGCATTTCTTACGAATCAAAAAACGTTGCTTGTGGCGATCAGCCGTTCGGGGACGACGACCGAGACTGTTAAAGCGGTTGAGAAGTTCAAAGCGGAGAAGCGTGGGAAAGTGGTTGTCATCAGCAATTATCATGAAGTCCTTTCGCGTTTGGCGGATGTGAATACCGTGATTTCCAAAGGACAGGAAGAATCTGTGGCGCAGACGCGTTCCTTCGCCTCCATGTTTGTCGCAGTATCAGCCTTCTGTGCCCGGATGGCCCGGCAGGAGGATTTGCTTTCTGCAATGGCTGGTCTGCAAAAGACCGGTGACCGGTTGATGGAAAAATATGAGTCTTTTGCGAAAGCGATCGGCGAAAATCTGGCCTTTGACCGATTTTATTTTCTCGGTTCAGGGATTCGATATGGACTTGCGTGCGAAATGAATCTCAAGATGAAGGAGATTACCCTCACACATAGTGAGCCATTCCATTTTTTGGAATTTCGGCATGGGCCGATGAGCATGGTCAATGAGAAAGCTGTTGTTGTGGGGATGTTATCAGAGAAAAATTTTCACCATGAGCAAGCCGTATTGACCGAAATGGATGTGCTCGGCGGCAGGGTCGTTTCGTTGGCGGAAGCCAATGCAGATGTTTCGTTTGAAAGTCGCATCCCCGAAAATGTACGGGGGGTTTTATATCTCCCGGTTCTTCAACTGATGGCGTTCTATCGTTCTTTGGCAAAGGGACTTAACCCTGACCGTCCGAAGAATCTGACGGCAGTGGTTCAACTGAATTTGTAAAAGGAGATGAGACCATGAAAACCCGTTTGCTTGTTCTTGTCGTCGTCGTCGGTTTATTACTGACGGCTTGTGGAGGAGGTGCACCCGCAGCAACGGTTGCACCGGTCTCGACACAGCCTGCTGCAGTCTCAACACAACCTGCTGTAGCCGCTGCGCCTGTGCAGATCACCTACATGGAATGGGGTGACCCGGCCGAGCTGGATGTCTGGAAAGCGATCGTCTCCGACTTCGAAACGGCCAACCCCAACATAAAGGTGGATGTGCAGGTTTCCGACTGGGAATCATACTGGACCAAGCTTAAAACCCTGCTGGCTGCCAACACACCGCCGGACGTCTTCGCCATGGATGCCCCGCTCTTCCTGGACTACAAAACGCGAGGCGTTTTGTTGAATCTACAACCCTTTATAGACAAGAATCCGGGTATGCTGGACGGCCTGTACCCGAATACCCTGACAGCTTATCAGTCGCCGGATGGCTACTTTGGCCTGCCGCGTGATTTCCAGACCATCGCAGTTTTCTATAACAAGGACATGTTCGATAAGGCCGGCGTCCCCTACCCGAAGCCAGACTGGACCTATGATGACTTGCGTGCTACAGCAAAGGCTCTGACCAAGGATACCAACGGCGATGGGAAGATCGACCAATTCGGGTATGTGATCGATCCGTGGGATTTCGAACCTGGAATGAGCGAGATTATCTGGGCGTATGGCGGCGACCTTATCAGTGCCGACCATACCAAGACCCTGATCGGTGAACCGAAAGCACGCCAGGCTTTTCAGTTCCTGCATGACATGATGTTCATCGACAAGTCCATCCCTGATCCAAACACATCATTACAATACGGTGGCGACCTGTTCCTTTCGGGAAATGCGGCCATGATGGCCATGGGTCACTGGGCTGTCCCAGGTTATTCAGGGGCAACATTCAAGTGGGATGTGGTCCAGATGCCAAAGGGTCCCGTTGGACAAGCTACCAGTGTTAACAGCGCAGGTTTCGTGGTTGGCAAGGATTCCAAGCACCCTGAGGAGGCCTTTGCGTTCATCAAGTTCGTGGAAAGTGCTGCCGGCCAAACCCGCCTGGCTCAGATGGGCTTTGCCTGTCCGGTCTTAAAGTCCGTGGCCGAGAGCGACGCTTTCCTGAAGCAGAGCACCCCGATCAACCAACAAATCTTCATTGACTCGCTTGCCTTTGCTCATATGAAACCGGTTTTCAGGGGATATGATGAATGGTCTTCCACGGTCGGTGACGGCCTGACCCCCATGTGGAACGGGGAAGCGGAATTAAACCCGACTCTCGATTCGATCGTGAGCAGTGCAGACGAGGTCCTGGCTAAGAACCATTAACCTTTTTACCAAAAAGGAATGCTCTCTTTGCCCTCACCCCCCTCCCAATCCGGGAGGAGTGAGGGCAACTGAGGAGGCAGATATATGGATTATGGGTTAAAACCGCTGGGGCGGGAAAAGCTCTGGTTATGGATCATGTTGGCCCCTACACTGATCGGGTTGGTCTTCGGCGCTTTAGGCTCCATCCTGGCCACGCTCGGCCTGAGCTTCATGCACTGGGACCTTCTGACGCCGCCCACGTGGGCCGGTGCAAGCAATTATGTAAACCTTTTTAAGAACGCTTCCTACTTCAAGGCCCTGACGAACACTTTCAAGTTCAGTGCCTTGTATGTTCCGGGTGTGGTCATTGTCTCCCTGTTCGTCGCGGTATTAATGAACCGCAAAATCCACGGGGTTTCTATCTTTCGTACCATCTATTTTCTTCCCGCAGTGACCTCGGCTGTTGCCACAGCCCTGATCTGGAACTTGATCTACGGGAGGGACACAGGCATCCTGAACTTCTTCCTGTCACGTCTCGGTCTGTCTGCGGTCTGCTGGCTGTGCACGAAAAACGTCATGATGTCGGTGGTGGTAGTCAACATCTGGGGGGCGGTCGGCGAGGGCATGATCATCTTCCTGGCAGGGCTAACCGCGATCCCGCGCGAATACTATGAGGCCGCCACCATTGACGGGGCCAGCGAATTCCAGAGGTTTTTCTTCATTACCTTGCCGCTCGTTACCCCCAGCATTTTCTTCCAAACACTCATCTCCACCATAAATGCCTTCCAGGCGTACGACTATATTTATATAATGACACGTCAGCCAGGGGGCGACAGCTCCATCCCCGTAGTCGTCTTTTCGATCTACCGCAATGCTTGGAACTTCTTTAACTTTGGCGGAGCCAGCGCCCAAGCTATCGAACTGGCTGTACTGGTGATCATCTTGATGGCGTTTTACTTCTGGCTCGAACGGCGCTTCGTCGTATACGAATAGGAGTATTGAATGGGTAAAACGACGCAGAAGTTTCTTCTTGATGTGGTTAGCTATTGCCTCCTGATCGCCGGGGCAGTGATCATGGTTGGGCCATTCCTGTGGATGGTGGCAACCGCTTTCAAACTGCCGGCCGACCAGTTCACCCATACCCTCATTCCCAACCCGGCAACACTGGAAAACTTCCGTAATCTGTTCTCGTTCGACCTGAACTTCCCGAGGCTGTTCTTGATCAGCACGGTCATATCGGTGCTGTCAGTTATTGGTCAGTTGTTCACCTGCGCCATGGCCGCCTTCTGCTTTGCAGTGGTCAAATTCCGCGGTCGGAATTTGCTCTTCACCCTCCTGCTCGTCACCCTGATGGTCCCCGATCAAGTTACACTGATCCCCAATTTTATAATTTTCAAATGGCTTCACCTGGTGGGAACCAGTGTGCCTCTCTGGCTGCCTGCCTTCTGGGGAGGCGCCTTCGGGACCTTTTTGTTACGCCAATATTTCCTGACCCTACCGCGCGAGCTGGTGGATGCAGCCCGCGTGGATGGCGCTTCCCTTTGGGATATCTTTTGGCGCATCTACCTGCCGCTTGGAAAACCGGCTCTGGCGGCGCTGAGCATTTTCGTCTTTCAGGGTGCCTGGAATGACTTGCTGCATCCCCTGGTCTATATGCCAAATGTGCCCAACACCACGCTGACCGTCGGGCTGGCTTTCTTCCAGACACAACTCACCCAGGGCGGCCGCTTTACCGTGTTGATGGCCGGCGCATTGATCAGTATCTTGCCGCTCATCATCGTGTTCTTCTTCGCCCAGAAGCTATTTGTAGAAGGGATCGCCCTGAGCGGGATGAAACGCTGAAAGGGAGTTATATGACAAAGATCACATTTATCGGGGCAGGCAGTTTGGGCTTTACCAGCGAACTTGTGCGCGACATTCTTACCTTCCCTCTCCTGGAAGATGCGACCATCTCGTTGATGGATATCCACGCGGAACGGCTCGAATGGGCGAAGAAGGGTGTCGAAAAATTAATAGCGGCGGGCAACCGTCCGGCAAAAGTGGAGGCGACGCTCGACAGGGCGGAGGCGCTCCAAAGTGCGGATGTCGTTTTAACCACGATTCTCGCCGGCAGTACGGAAATCTGGCGGCACGATATCGAAATCCCAAAGAAATACGGTGTGGATATCAACGTTGGCGACACGCGCGGACCCAGCGGCATATTCCGTTTTCTTCGTACGATAAACCCCATGCTGGACATCGTGCGCGACATGGAAAGATATTGTCCGAACGCAGTGCTGTTGAATTACACCAACCCGATGGCGATGCTGTGTGCCGCGCTGCAGCGACAGACCTTCATTCCCGTCACCGGTTTATGCCACTCCGTTCAGGGCACGGCAATGATGCTGGCCGAATGGATCGGTGCGCCGTTCCATGAAATCGATTACGTTTGCGCAGGGATTAATCATCAGGCGTGGTATCTCGAATACAAATGGAACGGAGTGGACGCCTATCCGTTGATCCACAAAGCCGTAACCGGGCGACCCGAAATTTACAATGAAGAGATGGTCCGCAACGAGATGTATCTCGCGATTGGAAAGTATGTCACGGAGTCGAGTGGACACAACTCTGAATATAATCCGTGGTTCCGCAAACGCCCCGACCTGATAGAAAAATATTGCACGCATGGCACAGGCTGGAATCCCGGCGAGTATGCATACATCTTGAAGGAATACCAACACAACGAAGCCACGTGGAAAGACCAGGTCAAAGAGCGGCTCGCTCAACCCCTGAAGCCTGAAGACCTGCAGCGTGAACAGGAGTATGCCGCATACATCATCAACGCCCTCAAAGGCGGCGACATGTTCAAATTCAACGGCAACGTCCGCAATACACATCTCATCACCAACCTGCCCGAAGGCGCATGTGTTGAAGTGCCCGTCGTTGTCGATAAGGCTGGTTTCCATCCGATCCACGTCGGGGCGCTGCCCGCCGAATGCGCCTTGCTCACGCAACTTTCCAGCGGGATCGAAGAGATGACGATCACTGCATCCATCGCCGGTGACCCAACGATGGTCTATCGCGCCATTGCCCATGACCCGTTGACCGCGGCTGTTTTATCACTCGCGGAGATCCGCCAGATGACAAACGAACTCTTCGCTCAGCATAAAGAATATCTGCCTCAATTCAAACATCACGTGGTCTGAGGGTTTCCGAACCCCATGCCCGCACATCTCTCACTGACAAAAGGAGTTTTAACAGCGCTATGACATTACCCACGCACCTCCCCGAGAACTGGTGGCATCCTACTGTTGGACTCACCTGGCAATGGCATATTTCCGAACCGCCCGTGGATACTTCTGTGGATGCGCAGGTGTTTGATATCGACCTGTTCGACAATGACTCATCTGTGGTCGATGCACTCCACGCTCTGGGACGCAAGGTCATTTGTTATATCTCGGTCGGCTCGTTGGAAGATTGGCGTCCTGATAAGAACCAATTCCCTCCGGAAGTGCTGGGCAAAGATTACGACGGCTGGCCGGGAGAAAGATGGCTGGATGTGCGCCAGGTCGATCGACTTGCGCCGGTCATGCGCGCCCGCTTCGATCTCTGCAAAGCCAAGGGATTCGACGCACTCGAGCCAGACAACATGGAGGTTCACGATAATGAAACGGGGTTTCCCCTCACCTATGAAGACCAGCTGCGTTTTGCAAGATGGCTGGCAGAAGAAGCGCACACCCGCGGCCTCGCCATTGGCATGAAGAATGCTGCCGACTCGGTAAAAGACCTGCTCCCTTATTTTGATTTTGCCATCACGGAGGATTGCTTTGTGCAAGGGTGGGCCGAAGAAATGAAACCGTTCATCGATGCCGGAAAGCCAGTCTTTGCCGCCGAATATGACGATACGAAAGTGGATTTTCCGGCGGCTTGCAAGAAAGCCAGGGAAATTGGCTTTAGCCTCATTCAAAAGCACCGAATTCTTACCGCCTATCGAGTCACCTGCCCATAAACAGACCAAGGAGGTGTGAGGGATAATCGAATTCAGGCAGAGCTTTCATATCGGCGTGCGCGGCGGGGCGCATTATAGACCCCAGGTATACCTAGAGCCATATATCAGAGATTTCATCATTTCCAGAAAGGAGAATGCTATGAAATCCAACCTCTTACTGAGCGTAGTAAGCATATTGTCCTTGCTTGTTGCCATGTTCTCCCTACCGTCTTCTGCCTCGGCAGCCACCTGCACTCACTATGTTGCCACGACAGGCAATGATGCAAACGCGGGCACTCTTGCCGCTCCGTGGAGAACCATCCAGAAAGCAGCCAACACGGTTGCCGCTGGGAGCGTCGTCTGCGTGAGAGGCGGCACCTACAATGAAGTGGTGGTCGTTAATGTTTCCGGCTCTGCCGCGGGAGGTACCATTACCTTCCAGAGCTACCCGGGGGAGACTGCCGTTCTGGATGGCACGGGCCTGACGGTTCCGCTCGGCTGGGGACCGATGATAATGATCCAAAACAAATCCTACATCACCATCCAGGGATTCGAGATCCGCAACTATACGAGCAGTACGAAGTCACATTCGCCGATCGGTATCTTCGTCACAGGCTATGGCGATCATATCCAATTACTTAACAATGTTGTTCATAATATTGAGACGAACTACACGGGAAAATCCGGTGGTGACGCCCACGGCATTGCAGTCTATGGCACGGCTGCACCGAATTCCATTAATGGCATCGTTATTGACAGCAACCAACTTTATAGTTTAAAACTTGGATCGAGTGAGTCGCTCGTCGTCAATGGGAATGTGGACGGCTTCACAATTACCAACAATATTGTTCATGATAACAACAACATCGGTATTGACGTGATTGGCTTTGAGGGCAAGTCGCCGGATCCTGCATATGACCAGGCCCGTAATGGCACAGTTCGAGGCAACACGGTCTACAACATCAACTCCTATGGGAATCCTGCCTATGGCCGGGAACGCAGTGCTGATGGCATTTACGTGGATGGCGGTCGTGATACCTTGATCGAGCAGAATATCGTTCATCATACCAATCTCGGCATCGAACTTGCCAGCGAGCACGCCGGACATGCGACCAGCAACATCACAGTCCGCAACAACTTTGTCTACAGCAACACGCAAGTTGGCATCGCCATCGGCGGATATGACAAACGCCGCGGTAGCACCGAGAACTGCGTTATTGTAAACAATACTTTTTACAACAACTACACGCAGGCTGATTGGGGCGCGGAGCTATACGTTCAATTTGATACCCGTAACAATATTATTAAGAACAACATCTTCTTCGCCTCCTCCAACCGCCGCTTCATCGAAAGTTGGAGCCCGGTAATGACGAATAATTCAGTGGACTACAACCTCTACTTTGCCGCAGGCGGAGGCACGAACGGCACATGGATCTGGAAGAACGTGACCTATACCACGTTCGCAGCCTATCAAAGCGCCTCAGGCAACGACGCCAACGGATTGGCAGGGGTTGACCCGCTGTTGGTCAGCCTGGCGACCCCCGACCTGCACCTGCAAGCCGCTTCGCCCGCCATTGACCGCGGTCAGAACCTTCCAGCGAGCGGCACAGTGGATATCGATGGTCAACCCCGCATTCAAGGCGCAGCAATTGACATAGGCGCAGACGAAGTTAGATAATCCGCCCATATTATTACCAGGAACGCCAGGCTGCACGAGGTGGTCACAATAACCCATCTCGTGCAGCCCAATTCAACCATCCATGGAAAATAATAACTCTTCTTTTAAAAAACCAACAATGCTGGACTTGATCCTGGCCATCTTTTGTTTCGCGGCCGGCCTGGTCATTTTTATTTCCACCCTGGCTCCCAGCTTGCTGCGTGATGACAGCGCAGAGTTCCAGACTCTGGCTTATACGCTCGGGATGACCCATGCCACCGGTTATCCGATCTACATTCTGATGGCAAAAGGTTTCACGCTTATCGTGCCGATCAGGGACATCGCCTATCGGGTTAACCTGCTTTCCGCCGTATTTGGCGGACTTTGTATGGCACTGGTTTACCTTGCCGGACGAACATTGGTCGGATGGAGGCTCCCGGCTGTCACCGGGGCTTTAGCGATCGGCCTCGATAGGATCTTCTGGTCGCAGGCGATCATCGCTGAACTTTACACAGCCTCTGCCGCTCTGGTCGCGGCCGAATTCGTCCTGCTTTTGTCCTGGCGGCGGAGCGGCAAAGCGAGCTATTTATTCGCTGCCGGCCTGCTTGGCGGACTCAGCCTGGGCGTCCACAACACAGTGGCGCTGGCCGCGCCCGCCATCCTCCTTTATCTTCTCATCTCGACGAAATATCGGCGGGATTGGTTCGCCGCTCTGGGCGGTGCAGGTCTGGGGATTGTGCTAGCCTTGATTGCCTACCTGGCGCTGGACGCTTTGAACGTCCCGTCGAGTTATTTCAACAGCGTAGCCCGGCCGTCACTCAGTGTGTGGGGAATCTCCGCGCGGGATTTCGAATCTCCCTTTCAGCGTTTGAGTTTTCTATATACGGCGTTTCAGTTCAGACGCTTCATGCTGGACTTTGCCGCTTTCCACAAGATTTCCTCTTTGTACTTTGCCGGTTTCGAATGGACGACCTATGCCCTGGCGGGACTCGGTCTATTGAAGCTCTTCTGGAGAAATTGGAAGGAAGCCCTGCTGATCGCGATCGCTTATGGGACCATGCTGGGATTTGTATTGACCTATTCCATCATCGATATTTATGTTTTCTTTATCCCCACCCTGGTTCCACTCTTTCTTTTGGTATTATCAGGTTTGGCCAGTTTGATGGATGCTATGGATTGGTGCATGATAAAGCTACATACGGAACGCCGGTCAACCTGGACAGCAAATCTTGCAGGTCTCGTCCTGGTGGTACTCCTGATGGCTCCGCAATTACCGGTAGTTCAGGAAAGCCTGCAGGAGGGTTATCCTGTATTCTTATCCTCCTACGGTCTTGACGAGATGGTTTATCCCGTTCGCACGCCGGACGCGCCTCACCAGGAGGCAAAAGCCATTGTTGACGGAGTCGAGGACAACGCCATCGTCTTTACGAATTGGGACCTGCTTTATACATTCTATTATGTTGCGGATGTCGAGGAAGGCCGCATGGACATGGCCTTTCACGAGACGTTCCCGCAAGACGGCGTAACCAAGCTGGCAGCCTCTGCCCGGGCTTACATCGATTCTAATTTAGGCAAGCGTCCGATCTATACGACCGAATATTCCTCCGAACTCACCCGGTATTATTCCCTGAAAAAAGCGGGTAATATACCCAAGCTCTATCGGCTCGAAGCGCGTCCTTAGGAGATTTTCATGAAACGTCTTTCAATCGGCAAGATTCGCGGACTCCAACAATGTTCTTCAGAACGCGGGACATTCACTGCTCTGGCGCTCGACCATCGCCAGAACTTAAGGAAAGCCAACCCCGCATTCGTGAACGATGAGGAACTCTCGCGCTTCAAACTGGATGTGACCTCAACGCTCGCGCCCAACGCAACGGCTGTTCTACTCGACCCCGAAGTTTCTGCCGCGCAAGCCATTGCTCAACACCAGATCCCCAACCATGTTGGACTGGTCGTGGCGCTCGAATCGACAGGCTACACTGGAGAGGCGACCTCACGCCATGCCCAAATCATTCCAGGCTGGTCGGTTGAGAAAGCCAAACGCATGGGTGCAAATGCCATCAAGTTGTTAGTCTATTACCATCCTGATTCATCCACTGCAAAAGAAACCGAAGATTTCACATCGAAAATCGCGGAAGATTGCAGAATACACGATATGATACTCATGCTTGAACCGCTGTCTTATTCGCTGGATGAAAGCCGGAAATTAACTTCTGAAGAGAAACGATACGTTGTTATTGAAACGGCCAAGCGCCTGACCTCGCTCAACATTGATATTCTCAAGGCAGAATTCCCGCTCGATGTGGGCGATACCGATGAATCGAAATGGATGAAGGCTTGTGAAGGAATTTCCGCAGCCTCCGTCACACCGTGGATTCTCCTTTCAGCCGCTGTGGATTATGAAACTTTCATGCGCCAGGTCAGCGTCGCCTGCAAAGCAGGCGCCAGCGGGAT